>JALYTI010000392.1 GCA_030854375.1 Acidobacteriota bacterium
GCCTCGAGCAGCTTCGCGCACTCCTTAGCTGAAGCCGTGTCCGCCAATCGCAAATTGTTTCCCTGATCAAACCATTGCACAGTTTGCGTGAAATCAATTCCCACAAAATAGCCCTCAAATACTTCTCCAGCCGCGCGCTTTATCAAGTCCTTCGCAATACGGTTGGCGCCTATCTGTTCACCTTCATACTCGAGCTCCATTTTTCCGGTCATCGAAGGAATCGCCGCGTAAATGTCAGAGATGCGCGGCACAATTTGCTCTTCCCTGGTGAGAAGCGCGCGCCTTTCCGCATTGGAGATAACCGACTCGATGGCGCTGATTGGCATGCGTTGGGAAACGCCGGAGTGCTTGTCGATTCGACCGTCATCACGAGCTTCAAAGGCAATTTGTTCGACGGTCTCGCGAATAAAGTCAGTGATGTTCAGCCGCGCATCGGGTTTGTCAGAACCACCGCGACCGTCTTGATCATCGAGACCCCCGCGATTAACCCAGGCCTCTTGCCGCGTTATTGCAACGGCTGTCTGTAGCTCCGCAGGATAGTGAGTCATGATTTCGGTCCCGATGCGATCCTTAAGCGGTGTGATTATCTTTCCGCGCGCCGTGTAATCCTCGGGGTTCGCGGAAAAAATAAGCATGACATCCAGCGGCAGCCTGATCGGGTAACCCTTAATCTGCACGTCGCCTTCCTGCATGATGTTGAACAGGCCGACCTGAATCTTGCCCGCGAGATCAGGAAGTTCGTTTATTGCAAAGATCCCGCGGTTGGCGCGTGGCAACAGTCCGTAATGAATCGTTAGCTCGTCGCTTAGCAGATGTCCACCTTTGGCAGCCTTAATCGGATCGACGTCGCCAATGATGTCGGCGATGGTCACGTCAGGGGTGGCGAGTTTTTCGACAAATCGCGCATCTCGATCAATCCACTCGATATGCGTAAGGTCGCCATGAATCTCAAGGGTCTGCCGGCCATAAGCTGAGATGGGATGAAGAGGATCGTCGTTTACTTCCGAGCCGGCAATAATTGGGAGTTGGGGATCCAGAAGCTCAGTGAGTTGACGAATAATACGGCTCTTCGCTTGTCCTCGTAATCCCAGAAGAATGATGTTGTGTTTGGCGAGTATCGCATTGACCAGTTGCGGGATAACCGTGTCGTCGTATCCGACGATGCCGGGAAAAAGCTTTTCACCGCGCTTTAGTTTCTTGATCAAATTGGCGCGCAGCTCGTCTTTGACAGAAATACTCGCGTAGCCGCTCGCCTTTAGTTCGCCCAGCGTTTTGGGTAAATCAGCGAAAGTTTCGGATCGTTCAAAGGAAGTTTTGGGATTGCTCATTAAAAAAACCCTACGCTTGATTTCAGAATTCGAAAATCGGGGGAGGGGAATATCTTACGCGACTGGCGGTCGAAAGAGGTAGTTAGCTCGCGTCGTGAACTAATGGTTTGCCATGACGGAGGGCGGGACGGCTTTGAACAAAGAGTCGACATTCTCTGAGCAGACTCTCAACGATCGATACTGAGTCCCAGCCTGCTCCGCAGGTTGGGTTCGCTTTCGTTCAGTTCCCATCCGCAGCAATAAATCGTCCCGAGTCTGTTTTCCGTATGAGGTTGTCTTGAACGAGCTTCTCGAGATGCGCAAGCACAGCGCGTTCGGCCATGTCATACGCTTTCGGGGAAACGTCGGTATAGACACGGGCGACAACATCCTTAGGCGTGGCCGCGCCCTCCTGAATCGCTTTAAGAATGTTTCGTTCGCGTTCCAGGCGGTGGGAAATGTATTCGTCGATCTTCGAGTACGAATTCGCAATAGCGGGACCATGGCCGCCCAAAATCAACGAAAGATTTGGTATTGCGCGCATCCGTTCAAGTGAACCCAGATAGTCGCGCATGTTTCCTTCTGGAGGATCGATTAGAACAGATCCCAGACCCACGATATTGTCGCCCGAGATCAACGTGCCGGTTCGAGCTTCGTGAAAGCAAAGATGACCGCGCGCGTGTCCCGGAGTATGCATCACGCGCAGCATAATCTCGGGCTCGCCCTTCAGCTTGATTACCTCGCCGTCTTCGACACCACGATCAAATCGAATGCTATCGACCAAAGATTCCGCAGTTAGCCGATGAGCAGCGACACTAATCTGGTCGCCGAGATGATTTCGTAAAGCATTTACTCCGCCAACATGGTCCGGATGCATGTGAGTTAAAACTATCTGGCGCAACACTCTTCCCTCATCGATCAACTGAGTGATGCACGCGGCCAGCGCCTGCTGCTCGTCCTCATAGGGCGAACCGGGATCGATAATGAGAATCTCCTGTGACGTGTAAATCAGGTAGCAGTTTGTGTGCGTGGCCGGAGGCTTCGTCGGTGTACGCACGGGAAAGCAAATGTAATTGGGTCGAAACTCGATGCGTCGAACAGGCTCGCGATGGGCGTGCGGCACTGACAAAAATCGCTCAACCAGATCTTCCGTGAGGCCGGCTGACAAAGTTTTCAAAGCATGAAGTACTGGCGGCACGGCGATCATTTCCGATCGCTGCCAGCGCGCAAACGCCGCACTCGCGGCAATCCATTCTCCGCTCTCGAGTTCCGCGTCGCCTGTTACGTGAGCTTGCTGTTTGGGTGGGCAGTTCACCAGGAAGAACCAGGTATCGAAACGCCGCGCACTGAATGGCGGCGTTACCCAGCGACCGGCAAAAGTGAAATCGTTTGCATCGAGATAGAGATTGTAGTGCTGCAACAATGCTGGCCAGGACATGCGGCCCGACTGTAGATCATCGAGTAACGAGGCGCGTTGACCTTGCGTTAAGCTATCGCCGCCACGGGCGACTAGTACCTGGGTCTCCTCGAACAATTCGCGCGCCGCGCAACTAATAGCAGCGCGGGTTTCCACGTCGTCGCAGTTTTGAACAGTAACCTCAGCGTCGGCAGGATCAAACTGTCCACCCGGGAACGCGTGGTAGCCACCCAGGAATGAAAGCTTTTCGCTGCGACGGACCAGGAAGACTTCAGGGTCGCGAGGATTAGTATCGTGGCGAAGCACAATTACAGCAGCAGCATCTTTGGGAATAGGGCCAGTTGAAATTTCCATTCAGCAGTGCCGATTTGCCAGGGCGAAGAGCGGGGGCAAGCCCGCCTTCCTCACCTGAGAGATTTTGTCAGTTGCTCGGTTGCTCGCGCGTTGCACGACTTTCAGCGAACTAGAAACTCAACCGTAAGGAGCTATAGGTGAGGAAGGTGGGCTCGCCCCCGCTCTTCATTAGAAACTCAACCGTTCAAGATCAGCGAAACCGCTCACCGTCACCGGGTCCCCAGGGATTGCCACGCATGTGATAGCCGCCCTCTTCCCAGTAGCCCGCCTGGTCCTGCTCCAAAAAGCGAACTCCCTTGACCCACTTAGCCGACTTCCACGCGTAGAGTTGGGGAATGATCAGCCGCACTGGCCCACCGTGTTCGGGCGGGATGGGCGCGCCATCATGCGACCATGCGATTAGGG
>JALYTI010000393.1:0-2920 GCA_030854375.1 Acidobacteriota bacterium
AAGACCCCGTGGAGGACCGAACCGACTTAGGTTGAAAACTGAGCGGATGACCTGTGGGTCGGAGTGAAAGGCTAATCAAACTCAGAGATATCTGGTTCTCCCCGAAATATATTTAGGTATAGCGTCATGCGTTCAATGACGGTTGTAGAGCACTGTTTGGGCTAGGGGGCTTACCCGCTTACCGAACTCAGGCAAACTCCGAATGCCGTCATTCCAGAGCATGGCAGTCAGAGTGCGGGGGATAAGCTTCGTGCTCAAAAGGGAAACAGCCCAGACCGTCGGCTAAGGTCCCTAATTTCATGCTAAGTGGGAAACGATGTCCGATTGCAAAGACAACCAGGATGTTGGCTTAGAAGCAGCCACCATTCAAAGAGTGCGTAACAGCTCACTGGTCAAGTGGTCGGGCGCGGACAATGTAACGGGGCTCAAGCATGGAACCGAAGCCACGGACTCCTTCGGGAGTGGTAGGGGAGCGTTCCCAGGCCTGCGAAGCGGCGGCGTAAGCCTGCCGTGGAGGGCTGGGAAGTGAGAATGCTGGCATGAGTAACGAAAGACGAGTGAGAAACTCGTCCGCCGAATGCCTAAGGGTTCCTGAGTAAAGCTAATCTGCTCAGGGTTAGTCGGGACCTAAGCCGAGGCCGAAAGGCGTAGGCGATGGACAACAGGTTGATATTCCTGTACCACGTAGCCACCGCTATCACCGATGGCGGGACGGGGTAGGCTAAGGAATCCCTGGCGATGGTCGTCCAGGGGTAACCGCGTAGGGCGGCCGGTAGGTAAATCCGCCGGCCATTAAGCCTGAGACGGGATGCCGAGCTCCTTCACCGGAGCGAAGTTCCTGAAGCCATGCCTCCTAGAAAATCGTCTAGGGAGGTGGCGCGTGCCCGTACCAAAACCGACACAGGTAGGCAGGTAGAGAATACCAAGGCGATCGGAAGAACCCTCGTTAAGGAACTCGGCAAAATGGTCCCGTAACTTCGGGAGAAGGGACGCCCCGGTAGAGTGAAGCCCTTGCGGGCTCAGCTCGAGGGGGCCGCAGTGAAACGGCCCAAGCGACTGTTTACCAAAAACACAGGTCTCTGCGAAGTCGAAAGACGACGTATAGGGGCTGACGCCTGCCCGGTGCCGGAAGGTCACGAGGAGAGGTTAGCCTTCGGGCGAAGCTTTGAATCCAAGCCCCGGTAAACGGCGGCGGTAACTATAACCGTCCTAAGGTAGCGAAATTCCTTGTCGGGTAATTGAATTGCCCGAGCCGGAAGTAATTCCGGTGGACAAAACCGGCTAATAACGGGGAAGCCCTCCTCGTATGCGGCGCCTCAAGGACGTCGTAGCAGCGAAAGGGTAATCCCGTGGGAAGTCGACACACTATGTGTCTGACCCCGTAACGACTGATCGTCCTTCGGGACGTGAGATCGCAGTTACTGCTTCGGCAAATCTACAACTGTGATCAGACGCCGGCCCCTGGTTTACCAGGGTGAAGGGATAGTCTGCGCCTCCGGAAACGGAGGAATCACGCGAAGTTCCGACCTGCACGAATGGCGTAACGACTTGGGCGCTGTCTCAACGAGGGATCCGGTGAAATTGTAGTCTCGGTGAAGATGCCGAGTACCCGTGGTTGGACGGAAAGACCCCGTGCACCTTTACTACAGCTTGACGTTGGAGTCTGGGATTTGTTGTCCAGGATAGGTGGGAGGCTTTGAAGCGGGGACGCCAGTCCTCGTGGAGCCACCCTTGGGATACCACCCTTCGAATTCTGGGCTTCTAACCAGGGACCGTTATCCGGCCTTGGAACAGCGTCAGGTGGGTAGTTTGACTGGGGCGGTCGCCTCCTAAACTGTAACGGAGGCGCGCAAAGGTTCCCTCAGCACGGTTGGAAATCGTGCGTAGAGCGTAATGGCATAAGGGAGCTTGACTGCGAGACTGACAAGTCGAGCAGGTGCGAAAGCAGGCCATAGTGATCCGGCGGTAAAGCGTGGAATTGCCGTCGCTCAACGGATAAAAGGTACGCCGGGGATAACAGGCTTATCCTTCCCAAGAGTCCACATCGACGGAAGGGTTTGGCACCTCAACATCTGGGGTGGGCCGGCAGAGATGCCGGTCATGAATCGGCTAATAACGGTGGAGCCCACGCCTGTGCGTCCGAGTGACGCAGTAAGTTGGGTAATACCGTGGGAAGTCTGTCGGAAGTGCAGCGTCAGATCATCGTCGGAACTTTGCTTGGCGGTGGAGCGATGCGCTGCAAGACCAACGCGCTTCTCGAGATCAATCACTCGTCTCACCAACGAAGCTACGTCGATTGGAAATATCGACATCTGGCTGACCTGGTGCGAACACCACCGAAGGCTCGTAGGAGCAATGGGGCGCGAATCGCGTATCGGTTCGTCACCCGGAGTCTCCCCGAGCTGACTCCGTTCTTCCGCTTGTTCTACGGAACCGGCCGGAAGCGGGTTCCCGAGTTGGAGCTCTCAGAGCTCACGCTCGCGGTGTGGTTCATGGACGATGGCTGTCGCTCGAGAAACGCGGTGTATCTGAACACGCAGCAATACGACAAGACGAGTCAGAGCAGGCTGCTTCGGCTCCTCCGCGAACAGTGGGGGATCGAGGGAGCTCTGAACCGGGACAAGTCCTACTACCGAGTTCGTCTATCGGTTGAGGGAACCCGGAAGCTCGCGAGACTTGTCGAGCCGTATCTGCTGCCGGAGCTCAGCTACAAACTTCCGCAAGTGACCCCGTAACGACTGAGGCCGCAAGGCCAAGGTGGTGTTCTTGCTCCACAGGAGCAAATCTATGGACGCCACAACACGCCGACCCCTCGCCTTTGGTCAGGCAGGGTGGAGATATAGTCTGCGCCGCCGGTAACGGCGGAATATCGCGCGATGTCGGCTCGTCGCATCCTGGGGCTGGAGCAGGTCCCAAGGGT
>JALYTI010000394.1 GCA_030854375.1 Acidobacteriota bacterium
GTTTGCAACAAGCGGCGGCTCGATCATTACTCGGGCAAATAGACGTTACTGGCAAGCTGCCGATTTCTTTGCCGGGCCTTTACCCGCGCGGCACGGGAACCCAACTCAAGCGCGTGGAGTGACAAAGAGTCACCTCTTGTTTTATCTTGGAGATGGAGACGAAGGGAAAATTCAGAATGTCTACTGAAGATAGACTCGATCGTTTGGAGCGCATTGCCAGGCTCATGGTGCGGGCCGGATTGCGTGCGCGCCGGGAGATGCGCCAGCAGGACGATAAGATCACGATTCTGATTGACGCGCAGATAAAGAATGAAGAACGATTCGCAAAACTGGTTCAGACGCAAACCGAGCTAAGTGCGTCGCAGATACAGACGGACCGCCGCCTTGATGCGTTGATTGACATAATTAAGGACGGGCGTAACGGAAAGTCTCGCTAACCAACCAAATCTCTCGTATTAACTTCCAAAAGTTTCCGGTCTTAACAATCTTGCCGTTAATCTTTCCTCGTTTCCAGCTCAACCATTTTCCCAGACAATGCGTCGTCGTTCTTCTGCTCGCGCTTGCGATTTCAGTCCCGGCGCTACCAACCAAATCAGCCTCCGGCTTGCCGTATGCGAACCCCGCCGAGGTTTCCGTTTCAGCGCAAAGACTTTCGCAAATCGATGGCGCAGTTAAGCAGGAAATACAGCAGCACCGTCTTCCCGGAGCAGTTGTGCTGGTGGCGCGCGAGGGACGCGTTGTCTGGCGCAAGGCTTATGGCGCACGCGCTGTCGAGCCGAATCGCGAGGCAATGACCACGGACACAATCTTTGATCTGGCGAGTCTGACTAAAGTTGTTGCCACAGCGACGAGCATCATGATTCTGATTGAGCGTGGCAAAGTGCGACTGAGCGATCCGCTGTCGACCTACATTCCGGAAATCAAAGGCGAGGGAAGGGAACGCATCACGATCGAGTTGCTTCTGACACATCGATCCGGATACGCGCCTGACTTTGATTTGAAAGAGCGATGGACGGGATACGACGAAGCGATTAAGAGACTCGTTCGTGAGCCGCTCCGCAATCCGCCCGGCAGTAAATTTGTTTACAGCGATATTGGTTTCATCGCCCTCGGTGAAGTAGTTCATCGCGCCAGTGGTCTCACTCTTGATGAATTCGCGCGTCGAAATATATTTGTTCCGCTCGGCATGCGCGCTACCGGCTTTCGTCCACCGCCGAATTCGCGAGCTCGCATTGCCCCGACTGAAAAGCGGAGCGGCCAATTAAGTTATCTCGGCGACACGCCTCAAAATCCGGATTCCGGAGCAGACAAATGGCTGCGTGGCGAAGTTCACGACCCCACTTCATATCGAATGAACGGAATCGCAGGACATGCCGGGCTTTTTTCCACCGCTGACGATCTCGCGATTTACTGCCAGATGATCCTGAACGGTGGGCAATACAAAGGTGTACGAATTTTGGCTCCGCTTACGGTGGCGGAGATGACTCGACCGCGGCTGGTATCGGAGGGTGGAGGGGCACGTGGTCTGAGTTGGGACATCAATACAAGCTTTTCGACCAATCGTGGCGATCTTTTCCCCCTCGGATCTTTCGGTCATACGGGCTTCACCGGAACTTCGATTTGGATCGATCCGGCAACCAAAATGTTCGTTGTCTTTCTGAGCAATCGCGTGCATCCGGACGGCAAAGGCGATGTCGGGCCTCTACGCGGCCGCGTAGCCTCCATTGCCGCCGGAGCTGTCACGGATCTGGCGATGGTTGCGCGCGCGCGTCTGGAGATTTCGCAATACTACGAAAAATTGATCAGCGATCTGGGTCGCTTTACTGCTTCGCGTGAGCAAGGTGTCGCAACCTCTCCTGGTGGTATCAATGAAGCCGACGCAAAAGTCCTGACTGGAATTGATGTGCTCGAGCGTGATGGTTTCAAACAACTGGCAGGAATGCGCGTAGGCCTGGTCACCAATCAAACTGGCCGCAATCGTGAAGGACGTTCAACAATAGACGTTCTTCACAACTCGCCGGACGTCAAACTCGTCGCCCTGTTTTCGCCCGAACACGGCATTCGCGGCGCAGCGGACGAAAAAGTTTCCGACTCCAAAGATGAACAGACTGGTTTGCCGATCTACTCCTTGTATGGAGAAACGCGGCGGCCCAAGCCAGAACAACTGAAGGACCTCGATGCGTTGGTTTTCGATATTCAGGATATCGGAACACGCTTCTACACTTACATTTCCACACTCGGCTACGTGATGGAGGAAGCGGCGAAAGCTCATCGACCCGTTTTTGTTCTGGATCGTCCCAACCCGATCGGCGGCTTTGATGTCGAAGGTCCCGTCGCTGATGCCGACAGGCTTTCGTTTACTGCCTACCACATGATTCCGGTGCGGCATGGAATGACAATCGGGGAGTTGGCGCAACTCTTCAACCGGGAGCGCAGTATTGGCTGCGATCTTAGAGTCATTCAGATGGTGGGGTGGAAGCGCGCGATGTGGCTGGATGAAACTAATCTTACCTGGCTGAACCCATCGCCAAACATGCGCAGCCTCACGGAAGCAACGTTATACCCCGGCGTTGGTCTGTTGGAAACCACCAATGTGTCAGTGGGTCGCGGCACGGACACACCTTTCGAAGTTGTCGGCGCGCCATGGATTGATGGACAGCAACTCGCCGCGTACTTAAACGAGCAAAGAATTGCCGGCGTTCGTTTCGTTCCTATCCGTTTCACCCCAAAAACTTCAGTCTTCAGCGGAGAAGAATGTGGCGGGGTCAACATCATCATCACCGACCGTGCCCGTTTCCGATCCGTCTTCAACGGATTGGAGATTGCCATCGCTTTGCGCAAACTATATCCGTCGCGGTGGAAGATTGACGATTACCTTCGCCTGTTAGTCAATTTGGATACGCTGGAAAGACTAAAGCGCGGAGATTCGGCCGGCGACATTGCGCGTTCGTGGGACGCGCGACTGGAGGAATTTCGCGTGATACGCACAGCGGTTCTGCTTTACAAGGAGTAGTGATCTGAAACCAGCCGGGGCGTGTATACTATCGCCGTCGCTCGGACACTTTCATTCTCGGCAACCGGTCAAGTCGTTTAGTTTCTTATGCTGCCCCATCGCAGGCATCAGTAACACAGTGTGGACTTGCAAGTTGTTTCGGAAAGGCGGCGATTTTACAGGCGCCGGTTAAGAGCCTCATGGCCGGAATGCAGCCACAACATTCAAGAGGAGAGTTCCAAATGAAAAGGCGTACTGTCTTAATTATCTTAATGGCCTTCTGTTTCCTGATGGCCGCAGCGACCGGACTTGCCCAGTCGATTAATGGCAGGATCGTCGGGACGGTTACCGATCCAAACGGCGCGGTCGTGCCTAAAGCTTCTGTCTCGCTCACGAATGAAGGCACCGGCGCCGAGCGCACCGTCGAAGCGGACGACAGCGGAACCTACGTGGTGCCGGAACTACCTGTCGGGCTGTACAC
>JALYTI010000395.1 GCA_030854375.1 Acidobacteriota bacterium
CCTACAAACTCCACGTGATCGATTCCGCGGTCGGCATACCATTCCTTTTCAAATGGGAGGATTGAAAGCAAAAGATCCACGTCACGACGAATGTTGTGTGAGCGGTACGAGCGCCAGGCCCAAAGTTGAGGACTGATGTAGTAGATTATTTTCAGACCACGACGGTGGAGCGCGCGGGCCAGTTTCAAATTAAAGTCCGGCCAGTCAACCAGGATGACGGCGTCAGGCTTTCTTTCGGTCGCGGCTCGTTGCAGAAGTTTATAAGCTCGCCAAAACCTCGGCAGGGCTCGGGCGATTTCCAGTAGGCCAAGGATCGCCAGATCGTCTGAACGAACAATGGAATCGACTCCGGCAGCCCGTAGCAATGGTCCAGTTGCGCCGAAGAATTCAAAGCGCGCATCCGGCCTGGCTTTGCGTAAGGCGTTCACTAGCGCCGCTGCGTGAGCGTCTCCGGACGCTTCGCCGGCGACGATCATTAAACGGAGGTTAACAGGCACGGGACGGATGATAGCAGGAGGCAGGAGCAGGAGGGAGCGGCGGGAGTAGCAAGCTTGTCTTCGATGACAAATGATAAATGAAAAATGATGAATGGAAAATTTTCCATTTGTCATTTCATATTTTTCATTTTTCATTGAAGACAGGCGACGACAATCACTGCCTCCTGCTCCTGCCTCCTGCTCCTGCTTACTGCCTCCTGGTTTTCGTGTTAGCATCCCACCGCTCTAATTAATAGGCGCGTGCTTCCAATTGCAGACTCGACGTAGTGCTCGCCCGCCCCAACCGTGGTGGAGGTCTTCACTTTCTTTTGCGCGTTGCTTTTCGTTCCAATTGTGTCGTCACTCTTGTTTTGTTTGCCCTAACGAGTGCCATTGTAGGCGCAGCCTCAGGCACCGCGAGCGCGCAGCAAACTAATCCCGTCGATCGCAAGGTCACAAACCCCATGACCGACACACCCAACGTCAATCCGTTAACACAAGATCAACCGATCAGGCCTCGTCTCGCGACCAGGCAGGGTGAACCTGTCGAGGCGACAGATCTGCTAAAAGTAGATGCAGGGACCCAAACCGTTTCCGGACCCAAAGATGCTCGTGTTTTCGTTTACGAAGGAAATGTGGACGTTCGTATCGGGACCTACCGTTTGCAGGCCGACAAGGTAACGGTCTACGAAGGAACCAATAAAGTAGTTGCGGAAGGCAACGTGGTTTTTGATCAGGGTGATCAGCAGCGAATCACAGGATCAAGATCGGAATGGAACTACCGAACGAAGACTGGGTTCTTTCTCGATTCCACAGGTTTCACAAATCAGACCCAGGACGGCACCAGGATCTATTTCACTGCAGACCGCGTGGAAAAAGTCAGCCTGGATACAATCATAGCCACTAACGTGCAAGTTACAGCCTGCGATGAAGACGTCCCCAAATGGAGCTTTCATGCCAAGCGAGCAAAAATAAAGACAGGCGACCGAGTGCGCGTTTATTCGCCCGGTTTCCGTGTAAAGGGAATACCTATTTTTTATCTTCCCTACGCTTCGGTTTCAATCAAGTCACGCGATCGCGCATCTGGGTTTTTGACTCCAACGTTTGCGGGTTCCGGCAAGAAGGGGTTTCGACTGTCCAGCGCTTACTACCAAACACTGGGTCGATCCGCCGACGTTACTGTCCGAAACGACATTTACACCGCGCGCGGTGTGGGCTTTGGCGCCGATCTGCGCACGCGCGCCAACTCAAGATCATTTTTCAACGTTGGATTCTATATCGTGAAGGATCGAATTCTGGGACATAAGGCGGATGAGAATCACCCGGACCAGGGAGGCTCAAGTCTATATGTTGACGGCGTTCACTATTTTCCAAACGGATTCATCGCTGCTGCTGACGTTAACATCACTTCCAACCTTGCTTACCGCCAGGTGTTTTCGGACAGTATTCAGCAGGCAATTTCGCCGGAAGAGCGCTCGCAAGTTTTTGTCAACAGGGATTACAACGATTACAGCTTCAACTTTCTGGCGCGCTCGCAGGTTACGTCTTTGCCCAACTCCAGAATTCGCATTCGCGAGCTTCCGAGCGTGACATTTGAAAAGCGGGCCTCGATTCTAAGTTTCCTTGAAAAGGTTCCTGTCTATTTCTCATTCGAAGCCGGCGCCGAGGGTGTTAGTCGAAAAGAAACTACGGATGATCTCACTGCGTTCAGGATCGACGCCGGCGGCGATCCGATAGTTTCACCTTCGATTGTGCAACGGCTTGACTTCCATCCGCGCCTTCAAATTCCGCTTTATTTTTTTGGCGTGTCACTTACTGCCACCGTCGGAGGGCGGGCAACTTTCTACTCAAACTCCATCGATCCAATAAATCGATCAATATTAAGCCGCAACATAACCCGCGGATATGGCGAGTTTGAACTGGACTTTCGACCGCCGGCACTTGCCAAAGACTTTCATCATAGCGATGGAGCTTTTTTCTTTCGGCATTTGATCGAACCATACATTACTTACCGAAGAATTGCTGGAGTTGATAACTTTAATCGAGTCATTAGGTTTGATTATGTTGATGCGGTCGCTGACACTAACGAAATAGAGTTTGGCGTTGCCAATCGTTTCTTCACCCGCCGGTCAACCGAAAATGTAAGCAGTGCAGCAGCCAGGGCGACGAGAACCGGAGAGAAGGTGCCGCTCTCAACGCAACCTTACGAGGCGTTGACCATCACCGTGCGCGGGAAATATTTCTTCGACCGTTTTTTTGGCGGCGCGCTGATACCCGGGCAGCGAAACCAATTTTATCCAATCAACACGTTGTCGGGCTTCAGCTACGGCGGTGTTCCCAGGCGGTTTTCCCCAGTCAACATCGAAGCGCGGTACCGACCGCGCGCGGATCTGTTTGTCGATCTGCGTACGGACCTCGACACGCGCGGAGGAGGTCTGCGATCGCTGTCCACGACATTTGGTATTAATCGCCCGTTGATTCAGGCATTCCAAAGCTTCTATTACACGCGCGCGGTTGAGCTTGTTCCCGGCCTTGCTCAATTCGCTGACGCGCGCGGCAAAGAACCAGGCACGCTGCGCGGCTCGCAGTGGAGTCCTTCAATCTTTTTGGGCGACCGCGAACGCGGGCTCTTTGGCGGCACCTCTTTTTTCTTTGATTTTCAAACTCGACCGGGCAAGGGAGGTAGTTCCCTCATCAGCTCGACTGTCACGCTTGGGTACAGTTGGGACTGCTGCGCCGTTACCGCCCAGTATTACAAGTTCAACGTTGGGGTTAGACAAGAGAACCGCCTGGTCTTCAGTTTCCGGCTCAACGGCATTGGCACGTTTGGCACCGAGCAAATCGGGCAACGTTTTCGCTAAATTCCGCCACTAAAGGGCTGGCCGAAGACGTCCGCCATATATTCACCATTCCGCTGGTAAGCAAGCGGGAAATTGTTATATTCTCGATGAGCACCTGCCGGCTAAGGCGGCATCAGATCCT
>JALYTI010000043.1 GCA_030854375.1 Acidobacteriota bacterium
GTATCAATATCGTTTTCCTCGTCATCGGGCGTGGACGCAATCTGGAGATTTCTGGGAGTGCCGAAGCGTTGACTCAAGTCGCGGTAAATCTGTCCGGCTACAGCCGCCGGCAGATGATGATGAGCGTCGGTACCGCGCGTAATCACAACCACCGCAAGTCGGGGGTTCGCCAGCGGCGCGTATGAGGTGAATAATCCAACCCAGCTACCCTCCCCGCCGTTACAGGTTCCGGTCTTTCCGGCAACTGTCTGCGTGGGATCATAGGCCCGCCGTCCGGAGCCGTAATTGACCGAACCAATCATACCGGGCACCATGCGTTGCAATACATTAGCGTCGATATCCAACTTCCGGCGTACCTTTGGTTTGAATCTAGCTTCTTCCGAAGCGCGCAGCACCTGGGGAACGAGGAGTTTCCCGCCGTTGGCCATCGCCGACACGAGATTGCCCAACTGCACGGCAGTGACTTCAAAGCCATCGGCATAAGAAAACATCCGATGAAGCGCAAAGCCTGGTTTCAACTCCGGCAAACGACCCGCATATTCGAAAGGAACATTCGCTCCAGTTTTTTCTCCTAAACCGAGTTCTCGAGCGTAGTGGATCATCTTATCAAACCCGATCCCACTACCCACGCGTTCGAAATAGGGATTGTCAGAGTGAGCAAGAGCGGAGGTGAGATCCATCCGGGAGTGGTTGGACGCTAACGTCAACTCTGATGGCGAAATCACATTTTCGGCAAGGCCCGCGACACCGGTGACGAGCTTGATGGTTGAGCACGGCTTGAAGCCTCTTCGCAGTGCCCACTCCTGATTCACGATCGAATAAACTCGCCCGGTCATGGGATCCATTACTACCACTGTACCGGCGTGGCGACCCAGAGCGTTTACCGCCACACGACGCACCTGAGCATCCTCACCAATGGTGTTGTCCCTGGCAATCATCCCCTGGACTTCGTCGCGCAGCGCCTGGTCAATCGCGCGCTGGCGAGCAATTGCAGCTTGACGCGCAGCTTCGGCCCGGCGACGTGCTTCCAGAATCTCTCGCCGGCGCTGGGACTGCATTTTGCGCAACTCCGCAGCACGCTCACGCTTACTCAATGGTCTACGTAACCTACGCTCGAGAGCCTTCAGCGAAGCAGACTGTTCTCTGGCGCTTTGCTTCCGATCACGTCGAAGCTCTCTTCGCGACAAGTGAGATTTTCCGCCGCGCCGGGAGCTCCTGGCCGAGCGACGATCATCGCGGCCGGCGGAACGACGTTCCCTGGCGGACAGCTTTTTCCCTTTTTCAGCGCGAGCGGCTCCGCGCCGGGAATTGTTTTCGTGGCGTTTCTTTGCAAAAACCGAAATCTGAACAGGAAGAATTAGAAGAAGGAACAGGATGAGTGCGAAATGGGGAATCCGGGAATGGTGATTCGTCAAAGTCATCAGGGGTTATTTACCTTTCCTAAGGGTTAGTCTTTGCTCACTGGGTGAGCCTCGCCTAAAATTCTACGCCGCGTACCGGTTTGCAAGGGCACGTAAAATGCCATCTTGAAATGCAAAAGCTAATTTTGCCAGCCTTGAGAGTTCAAAAATGCTCTCCTAAAACTCCTGGTTTTTTATGGACCTGGGGGTCCTGCTACGGTAAAGGCGGGAGAATTCACTAAATCGGCGGTCCCTGGGGACATTGATTCGAGACCAGTGCGACTATAACATCTGAAACTAGGAGCGGCAACACAAAAGTAATCTTTTGCACATATCTCGTGACAAATAAGTCTCACGTTGGGTCTCCTTATATGTAAGCAAACTTCGAATAAGACGAGGATTCAAGTATTTTAGGCATCTAATTCGTATGAGAACGCCAAAGGTTATTAGCAGTTTTCGTGCCCGACTTGTGCTGCTGCTGGTCGTGCTTCTGGGTCTCACCCTCGGCGTTCAATACTACGTAAATCTGCGTTCAGTTCAACGGAACGCCCGCATGCTGGTAGAGCAAGAACAAGCCATAATGGCCGGCGTGGCGCTCGGAGTGAACAGCATCAATAGTAGAAAATATCTGGATCAAATGCGGAGCGACGTTCGTGAGCCCCTTCTGGACGAAACAACGGGTCGCGTAAAGAACGTGCTGGTCGTGGACAGCGAGGGCATGGTTCAGGACAGCCTCGTCGCTGCATACACCCCGCGTGAAAACGAAGACAAAACGGTAAGCTACGTCCATCTTAAAGATGTTCCTCTTCCCCCGCTGAGTCCCGCCGTGGAATTGGCGGATCTGAATGAGAACCTTCCGCCCTGGCTCAAGGGTACAGCACTCTCGAAGCCAGGCGAGCCCGGAGCATTCTACTTCCCGGTAGAGACCACTAAAGGCAGGTGGTATATCATCGTAGTCCTCGAGTCATCTAACACGCTGAGGGATATTCTCAAACGACAAGCTTCTCGGTCTGCTCTCTACACGCTCTTGTTGTTACTCACGACAACACTCGTCACGGGCTTGTTTGTCTGGCGGTTTACGCGGCCAATCAAAGACTTGTCGGTAGCGGCGCGTCGCGTGGCGACGGGAGACTTCGACGTTCGAGTTCCCGCTGATCGACAGGACGAAATGGGTGCGCTCTCTGCCGCATTCAACGATATGACTGCGAAGCTTGGACGCGCGCACGAACTGGAATCTCAACTTCATCAGGTTGAGAAGGCTGCGGTCGTCGGCCGGCTCGCCGCAGCCATTGCGCACGAAATTCGCAATCCACTGAACTACATAAACCTAACCCTGGATCATCTTCGCTCGTCGTTCGCGCCTGAGGACGCATCGAAGCGCGCAACCTTCGAGCGCCTCGCGGATCAACTCAAATCAGAAGTGGGACGAATCAATCGGCACATCACCGACTTCTTAAAGTACTCGCGACCGTCCACACTCGAGCTTGAACCCTTAAATCTTTGCAATGAGGCAGAAGATGCCTTGCGGGTGATTTCTGGCCGGGCCGCGGAGCTGAGCATAGCGACTAGTGTGAAGGAGGAGGGTGAGGTGCCCGTCGTTGTCGCCGATAGGGATTCTTTGCGTTCGGTTTTCACAAATCTTCTGCTCAACAGTGTGGAGGCGATAGATGGAGGAGGAGGAAACGTTCGAATTCAGCTATCGGCTGAATCGGTCGACAGAGCTCGAATTGAAATAACCGATACGGGAAGAGGAATCGCACCCGAAGATATAGCGAAGATATTCGAGCCTTACTATTCAACAAAGGAGACCGGCACAGGACTGGGCCTTGCCATCGTCAAAAAAGCAATCGATGATCACGGCGGCTCGATCAGCGTAAGTTCCAAGCAAGGTACTGGCACTACATTCACTATTATTTTGCCGGCAAAAGCAGAAGAGGGAGGAAAGGCTGAAGGATGAAGGCGGAAGCATGACTAAAACGCCGGGCAACCGGTTGTATCTATTCATCCTTCAGGTTTCACCCTTCATAATTAATCACTATGGCGCGCAAAACCATACTTGTCGTAGATGATGAGAAGTCGCAACGAGAAATTCTGGAGATGATTCTTTCAGGAGAAGGTTATGACGTAACCACTGCATCGTCTGGTGAAGCTGCAATCAAATTTGCCAGGGACCGAAGGTTTGACCTCGCTTTAACAGATTTGAAGATGACCGGGATGGACGGAATCGAATTACTCCAGCACCTTCTTGGTCTCGATTCCTCGATTATCGTTATTCTACTTACCGCTCACGGATCCATTGAGTCAGCCAAAGAGGCTCTGCGACGAGGCGCCTTCGACTATCTTGAGAAGCCTTACGACAAAACGGCGCTGCTCGAAACGATAAATCGAGCCCTCGAGCGGCTCGACGCTCTCGATACCGAGATTATTTCCGCTTCACCCAAGATGGAAGCGGTCAAGCGGATGATACTTAAAGTTGCGCGCTCGAATTCGACGGTGCTTATTCGTGGTGAGTCTGGAACAGGGAAAGAATTGATTGCCCGTGCAATTCATAATCAGTCTCCGCGCGCACAAGACATGTTTCAAGCCGTGAACTGCGCAGCAATCAACGAAAACCTGCTGGAATCGGAGCTCTTCGGTCACGAAAAGGGTTCGTTCACCGGCGCCCATGCGGAAAAGAAAGGTCTCTTTGAAATCGCGGACCGCGGCACTTTGTTCCTCGACGAGATTGCCGAGCTTGACGTAGCCATGCAAGCGAAACTGCTGCGTGCACTACAAGAACGAAAAATCAGGCGCGTCGGTGGCACGCATGAAATTACTGTTGACGTACGCGTGATTGCGGCAACGAATCGTGATCTCAGAGCCATGGTGGCTGATGGCCGCTTCCGTGACGATCTTTACTATCGCATCAACGTTCTGTCGGTTGACGTTCCGCCCCTGCGCGAGCGGCGCGAAGACATCGCGGTTCTTATTGATTACTTTGTAAAGAAGCACACGCGGAACACTTCTCGATTGGTGCGCGGCCTGACTCCGGACACGCGCAAGCTGATGATGGATTACAGTTGGCCCGGAAATGTTCGCCAGCTGGAGTCGGCCATCGAGCGGGCCATACTTCTGTGCGAGGGCGATCTGATAACCATTGATGATCTTCCGCTCGAAGTGCGGCAGGAATCTCGACCAGTTGCCGAAGGTGCCTTTAAGTTGCCTCCTGAGGGCATTAGTTTTGAAGATGTTGAACGCGATCTGATCATGCAGGCAATGGAACAGACAGACTACAACATCACTAAATCTGCCAAGCTTCTGGGACTTACTTTTCGTACTTTGCAGTATCGTTTGGAAAAGTTTGGCATCAAGAAACCGGAAGCAAAAAACGAGGCAGCTGGGTAGATTGCAAATGATTCATGGCGTAGGCCTTCACGATTAATCTCCCATCCCGCAAGAACGTGCGGCTGCTGACGTTCTATCGCCAAGTCGATTCTAGCGACGGAGGCTGATGATGAAATCTCCCAAGTTCCTCTTCTTTATTCTTCCACTCTTTATACTAGCTGGATGCGGCTCGATCGAACGCTCCAAACCGGAATCGGCGGCCTCGTCCATGCCGGACAGCTCGGCTAAAAGAGATGCCACCACTACTGAAGCGTTTGTCGCGCAGAACAATCAAGCAGGCCTGGCCAGAGAGCAGAATCCCGCCATGCAGCAGGTTTCGCTGAGTCAGGTTGACCAATCTCAGTCGATGGGCGAAGCGATGAACCGCAAGATTATTCGCAACGCCGATCTAACCCTCGAAGTCGTAGAGCCCACAGAAGCCCAACGTAAGATCACCCTGGTCGCCGAATCGCTTGGCGGTTTCGTTGTTACTTCTGAGTCGAAGCGGCGGCAGACCGGGGACGCAAAGCAGGAATTGGAGATTAATCTGGTTGTCCGTGTGCCGGCCACTCAATTCGGCTCTGCTTTGGATCAGATTCGCAGTGCGGGGAGTCGCGTGATTCAGGAGAAGGTCAGCGGTCAGGACGTAACCGAGGAATTCATCGATCTCGAGGCACGCATTAAGACGCAGAAGGCCCTTGAGTCTCAGTTTCTTGAGATTATGAAGCAAGCGCATAAAGTGGAAGATGCGCTCGAAGTGCAGCGCCAGACAGCGGAAGTCAGAACTGAGATCGAGAAGCTTGAAGGTCGCAAGAGGTTTCTGGAAAACCGCGCCATCTTATCGACCATCTCCGTCAGTTTACAATCTCCCACCGCTATCGCTGTTAACACCTCCAGCTTCGGTAGAAACATTCGGGAGGCCGTCGCGGACAGTGTTGATGTCGCCACCGCGATAGTGCTGTTTCTGATCCGTTTCGTGATTGTACTAATTCCGCTGCTTCTTTTGGTCATTCTGCCGGGCTTTCTAGTCACGCGCTACGCTTTGCGCCGTGCCAGGAAAATGCAGCTCGCTGGTGGGCCGCAACCGAATTCACAATCAGAGTAACTCCGAGGACGATGACTCGATACGCTCGAATCACTATTCCCTGCTTGCTGCTGCTCTTCCTCACGGCAGCGTGTTCAAATACACGGCAGAATTCCGCAAGTGATTCGGCGACGACTCCTTCACCTCAAAGAATTACTTCGGAGTCTGTGGTGAGGGCTGCGGCACAAGCCGTCGAAATCCCTGCTGGTGGGTCGGCTGAAGCGACCGTGCGGGTCACAATCCAGAACGGTTACCATATCAATGCCAACCCGCCAACTTATCCTTACTTGAAGGCGACCGAGCTGGAGATCACGCCGACCCAGGGACTTTCGATCGGTCCGATGTCCTATCCAAAACCACTCGAGAAGAAGTTTCCCTTTGCGGAAAACCCGCTCCGGGTTTACGAGGGTGAGACACAATTGAAAGCTACTCTTAAAGCCGCCAAAGCAGCAAAGACGGGGACACGATCCATTTCTGCCAAATTGCGCATTCAGGCATGCGACGATGAGGTCTGTTATCCCCCGGGAACTCTGGATCTCACAATTCCAGTGAGCATCAAGTAAGACCGCAGTGAAAATATTCTGGATCGCCATAGCCGGTGTTTGCATCATAGCTGCTGCGTTTTTTCTGCTGCGACGAGACTTCAATACCGCTTTTGTGGTGGCGGCGCTCGGGCTTGTGTCCTGGTTCCTTAATTATCGGATTCAAATGAACGAGATTACGGCTGCAGCTGATTTGGAAGAAAGTAAGGCGGACAATGGGAAAGGTGTGAATGATTCAGATGAGGATTAATAAAGTGGGATTTCGCGCGACTGTGATTGTGCTGGTGGCAATCGCAACCCTTTTGCTGGTGGCAAGTTTTGCCGGCGCTTCAGAGGAAACTGACGTGCGGGGCAGCGTGCAGAAAGTTTTCCAGCAATTACAATCCAGGGATTACGGCGGGGTTTACGATTCTCTTCCCTCCTCTACGCGCAGCCGAATGTCACGCGACCGTTTTGTAAACGCGTTAAAGCGAGCACAGGATCGTTACGTCCTGGATCGCATTAACATCGGGGCTGTACGGATTGCGGGAAATGTTGCGGTAGCTGATACCGAGCTCTACGGTCGAGTTAATCAGCCGTTCCAGGCTGAAGGAAAGATAGTCGTGCAGCAATACCTGGTGCGCGAAGATGGCAAGTGGCGAGTAGCCACCGGCGATCGAGCTACGATTCAAGGATTCTTGAAATCCAACCCCACTTTTGCCAGAAGGTTTCCTATTCGCCAGCCACGAATTTACGTAAAACAGAATGGCAAGTGGGTAGAATTCAACGTTCCTCAACTCAGAAGATAGGCCAGGTTTAGCGCCTCTGCTTGTTTGCTCTTTGCTAATAACTTCAACTTAGCAGCAAATCATCAAACGATAACTGTGCATCATCGACCTGTTCGGTGAATTCGCCGTGGCGAATTCGGGAGCGAGGCACATCCAGCGCTTCCCGCACGGCGTCAAGATGAAACCGGATAAGGCGCGGTGTCACACGAACGGAAGGAATGCGCCGCTTGCGAGCAAGCCGTCGCACCGTCGACTCGCTAACTTGCAACACCCTGGCAAGCTGGCGAGCAGTCAGGAATTCTTCACGCTCTTCCATGGCTAAGGATTTGTAATCCTATAGCATCTGCAAACGTGCAGCAAAACATAAAACACCTTTGACTGACTTAGCCGGAGCACCGTCTGGGTTAGGTGGGCTATTTTGCAGCGGGCTTGAGGGAAAGGGCTACGCGATAAACAGCGGCGCCGTCAACATCGACGTCTTTACTGACCGGCTCACTGTCATTTGGCTTAGCGATGATTCGGTACCGGGCAGGATCTGGAGCGAGGCGAAACACGAAAGAGCCAATCTCGTTGGTCACCCTCCCATCAATCTTTTTTACCGTTCCGTCTGCCTCAACGCGCGCCAATTCAATTCGAACGTTCGGGACGCTGCGACCATCTTGATTAAAGACGCTACCACGAATGAAGGCAATTGAGCCTTCATCAATTGAAAGCACTAAATGATCGCCAAGAGAGCGCGTCTTGCCTGATTTGATTTCAATATTCTCAATTGTTCCGACGCTGAGTCCGGGTTTGCGAAAGGTCACGCCATACAAACCTGGCGCCAAGCGAGACATCAGGAATTCGCCCTTCTTGTCTGTAACAGTTCGCGCCACTTCGCGTTCGCCTTGTCTGACCACCACAGCAACACCGGCAGGCGCTCCGGTCTCAACACGCACTCTGCCTTTGATACCTCCGGTTGAGCGATTCTGGGCGAGCACGCTTCCCGCAAGCATGATCACAACCAAAAAGACGAGTATCGAGTTGCTTTGTTTCATTCTGATCTCGGACTTAATATTAGTTGCCGTCGTTAAGCTATGAAAGTCCGGTCGTTAAGAGTAACGATAATAACATCATAGATGGCCGGTGCTGGAATCGTTCCAAACAGGGTTGATGCTGGGAAACTCTTCATCTGTTGCCTGCCACTACCAAAAGCCACGCATTATGGAGCGATCCAGAAACAAACCCCTCCATGTTGGCGACGCAACAAGCAGGCTCGTATAATCATCGAACGTAAGCTCATGTTTTCAAACTTCAGAATAAGCGCCAATGACTAAGGTTCCCCATTTCAGTAAGCCACTCCCTTTCATGTGCCTCGTGATCCTGTTTGTTGCGAGTAATCTGTTTACGTCTTTGGCGCAGGAATCAACTTCACGAGCGCAGCGTCCCCGACAAGTGTTTCCGAGAAATGAGCAACAGCCCGAGGAAGTCCTGAAGATCGATACCGATTTGGTTTCCGTGGATGTGGTTGCGAACGATGCAGACGGTCGGCCGGTAAAAAATCTTCGTCAGGAAGATTTCAAGGTGTACGTGGACGGCATTGCCCAGCCGCTGGCGTTTTTCCAGGTGGAACGACGAAGCGGCGAGCCTCGGCCTTTTGCCGTCGTATTTGCGCTCGACATTTCCGGCAGCATGACGGGCGAAGAGATGGCGAGACTAAGAAGTGCACTGTCAGCTTTCGAGGCCAGGCTTTCAAACCAGAAAGCAGTCTATGCGGTTATGGCTTTCGGGATGAGCGTGAAAACACTGCAAAAGTTTACCTCCGAGCCCGATAAACTCGATCGAGCTTTCGAACGAATAGCGCGCGAACCAAACGGGCTGTCAACGCACACTTACGATGCGGTTGACGACGCCATTCGTTTGCTTGTGCGTCACGCTCCGCGCACGCTTGAGCGGCGTTTAATGAAGCGCGCGGTGCTGGTCGTAACTGATGGCTTCCCTGTTGGTGATACCGTGTCGGCTCGCACAGTCATCGAGCGAGCAAATGCGGCGGACGCGAGCATCTACGTCGTTACGCTTCCTTCTTACTCGCGGATGATGGCCGTCTCTACACAAACACCATTGCCCACGCCGCTCGAGGTTAGCGGCCTGGCGGATCTAACCGGCGGGCGAAGTGTGTACGCGGAAGAATCGAATTATGAAGCGCTATTCCGCGCCCTGGCAGAAGAAGTTAGTTCGGCTTATGTGCTCGCCTTTTATCCGCCAGAGCACAAACGCAGCGATGGACAGTTTCATGATATTAGAGTTGAGGGCCCCAGCGGATTAAACTTAAGACAGAGTCGTCCAGGTTTTCAGGCGGAAGGGAAAAACAGAAGGCAGGGACAGTAAATAGGAGGCAGGAGCAGGAGGCAGGAGCAGTAGGCAGGCAGCAGCAAGAAAAGCCAGCGCACTTTCGCCGATTAAAACGCGGGCACGGTAAATGTTGCCGTGGTGATCACCTTATGATTGAAGCTGCCTCCTGCCGTTTG
>JALYTI010000396.1 GCA_030854375.1 Acidobacteriota bacterium
ACCTCTTACGATCTCTTAATGATCGCTCGCGAAGCTTGACGAGTTGAACAGTTCTCCAGACTGGGAGCAGAAAACTATACATGGCTCGCCAGAGACTCAGAAGAGAAAAGAGGAAGGCTGAAGTGCCGGACGTTTTCGAGCGCCTAAACCGAGCGCGGGAGTTTATCGATCTTTGCCACGATCTACCGCTGAATCTCGATGAGATATCAAGCCACGCCTGTTTTTCTCGTTATCACTTTTTGCGACTGTTCGGTCAGGCATTTAACAAGACCCCTCATCAATATCTCGTCGGGCGCCGTATTGAAAAAGCGAAAGAGCTGCTGAGTGAAAATGACCTTAGGGTGACGGATGTTTGCTTTGAGGTTGGATTCAGAGCCTGGGATCATTCAGCAGTTTATTCCACAAGTCAGTCGGCCATCCTCCCATCACCTACCGCGAGATGACGCGCGAAACGCAAGCAGGGAAATTGGTTTAGCCTCACCGAGCCAGCGAAGGACAGCAAATAGGCATGTTTTACAAAGTACTACCCCCGACCTTCCCGCGCATAATTAAACATAGGAGCAGCTTGAGGCTGCCACGCCCAAAGGGGCGCTCATCGCGTTAAGCCAGTCGCTTACTTCTGGGCTGGCACAGGTCAGAACGGGTATTGGCTGGCTAGCGACAAGTCCAGTTGCCGTTTCCCCCTTATCCATCAATAGGGACAGCCTTCTAACTAGGACGGGCTGGCCTTTTTCTTTATGTCGCCGTGCGGCAAAACTGCTGCCTGAGACCACCTTTCCTCGTGACGCGGTCACATCAAAATAATTGACCGAATCCTCTCAAACTGACTGCTCTACCGTTTAGAGCTTTACCGGGATCAGTAGGAAAGGCGCTAAATCCCCCAATAAAAACGCAATTTCTAGCTACTCTGCGCTAAAGGGCATGGGGCTTGCTGACTCTCTGCCCGAACGATTGTGCGGTCGTTGCAACTACGGGAAAACACCACATTGTCCAAAGAGGCTCCATGAAGAACAACAAACGAACCCCCACTGTCTCCCTGGTAACTGCTTTCGCCCTTATGTTCTCTCTGTGCTCAGGCATCCTGATCATGGATGGGGCTCAGGCGCAGTCAAAGGCAAGCAGCACTGGCGTAGAGACGAAGAGTCCGGCACTCGCCCGGTATGCACAAAACCTGACGAAACTGGCACGCCGCGGCGCATTCGATCTCGTAAAGGGACACGAAGGTGCGATTCGCCCTGCCATCCAGATTCTCTCGCGCAGCAAACAGAACAATCCTGTGCTTATCGGCGAAGATAGTGCGGAGTCAAAAGCAGTCATTGAAGGACTTGCACGCCGGATCGCGAAGGGTGATGTACCGGAGAATTTGCGCCAGACGCGCCTTTACAGCCTGAATCTTTATGCGTTGTTCGAAGGTGTGAAGACTCCAGCGGACCTCGAGCTTCGTTTGAAGGCGATGTTGTCTGAGGCCTCGAGTACGGGTGAATCAATATTCTTCATTGATGAACTTCAACATTTTGTTGGCAAACGCGCTGCTCAGGTCGTATCGCAAGCCATGGCCGAAGCGGCCGTCGGCGGCAAAGTACGTCTGATTGGTGCGACTTCAAGCAGTGCTTATGAGGAGTACATCGCGAGTGATGCGACGCTTGATGGTATCTTCCAGCAGATTAATCTTGCGGATAGCCTCAACTCTTCAGATGTGTCAGAGACGACCGACACCAACGATTCCAACAAGACCGGTAACAGTTTTCAGGGTGAAAAGATTTCTCCCGACTTACGTCAATTAATGCAGGGCGCTGGCAGCGATCGCGTAGGCGTCATCGTCCAGGTGGACGATGTCAAAAGTGGCCAGCTCAATGACTTATTCAAACGCTACGGGGTCCAAGTAAATGCCCGAATGGCACAACTCGGCACCGTTAAGGTAGAAGTGCCAGTCAAGGCTCTAGAACAACTGGCATCCAGCACTGAAGTTCGTCATCTGTCGGCTGACAGAGAAGTGCGTTCATTCGGTCACGTCACGCTGACGACTGGTACCGATGCTGTTCGGCAGCAGTCCACGACTTCACTGCTCGGGGGCACCACGAACTACACCCTGGACGGTTCTGGGATTGGCATTGCTGTCCTGGATTCCGGAATCGACACAGGTCACAAATCGTTCCTGGGCACCAACGGCGGACTTCGCGTTGTTTTCAGCAAAGACTTCACGGGCGAAAACAGAACCGATGACCCTTACGGACATGGAACACACGTAGCTGCAACTGCTGCTGGTAATGGCCGGATCTCTAACGGAAAATTCACCGGCATTGCCTCCAATGCCAATATCATTAACCTTCGTGTACTCAACCAGAATGGATCCGGTTCTTCGTCAGGATTGCTCAGCGCCCTCGATTGGGTAATGAACAATCGAACGGCCTATAACATACGCGTAGTAAATATGAGTCTCGGAATGCTAGCCGTAGATTCATACCAGAATGATCCAGTTTGCCGCGCAGTCCGACGTCTCGTTGACGCTGGCGTCGTTGTAGTCGCGGCGGCGGGTAACAATGGAAAGAATGCTGCCGGTCAGAAATGGTACGGACACATTCACTCACCAGGTATCGAGCCCTCGGCGATAACCGTTGGCGCTGCTAATACCTTCGGAACGAATGCGCGCGCGGATGATGTGATCGCCAGCTACAGTTCGCGTGGTCCTACCCGCGGTTATTGGACCGATGCCGATGGCGTGAAGCATTACGACAACCTTATTAAGCCTGACTTGGTGGCCCCCGGCAATAAACTCGTTTTCGCCGAAGCAGACAACAATCTTCTAGTCAGGCAACATCCGGAACTAGATGCCGGCGTAAGTGAGAATGAAAATCGTCGGGAGATGTTCCTAAACGGCACATCAATGGCAGCCCCAGTCGCGGCTGGTGCAGCAGCGCTCTTAATGCAAGCCAATCCGAAGTTGACCCCGAACATGGTCAAAATGCTCCTGATGTACACAGCCCAAGGGCTTCGAGGCTTCAACATGTTCGAGCAGGGCGCGGGCGAAATCAATGTGGAAGGCGCCGTGCGACTAGCAAAGGTCGTACGTACGAATTTGCTTCCCGTTACAGTTCTCGGCTCGCCGTTTCTAACCACGGCGACCCCGCCAACCCCACAGACGACAATTGCGGGGCAGACCTTCACGTGGTCACAAGGAGTCATTCTGAATCGCACCTACGCAAAAGGCGTAAATCTGATTACGCAATATCAAAAGGCTTATGCCCAGGGCGTCCTCCTGGGTGATGGTGTTCTCTTGGGCGATGGAGTGCTGCTCGGCGATGGCGTCTTAATCGGCGATGGTGTCTTACTCGGCGACGACATTATGACCAGCGACGGCGTCCTTCTGGGCGATGGCACGATACTCTGTGGTACGAGTGTCCTACTAGGCGACGGCGTGTTGCTGGGCGACGGTACGTTGCTGGGCGACGG
>JALYTI010000044.1 GCA_030854375.1 Acidobacteriota bacterium
TTCGGAAATTACACAAGTAGAGCGACGCGCAGTCGAAGACTCGGCCTATCGCGCCAAGGCGTCGGAAGTTTATCTGGTCGAGGAAGCGATGGCCGCAGCAATCGGAGCCGGTCTACCGATAACTGAGCCGCACGGGAACATGGTCGTGGACATCGGTGGAGGGACAACCGACATCGCAGTCATAAGTTTGAGCGGTATTGTTTACTCGCGCGCTGTACGGGTTGCGGGTAACGAAATGGACGAAGCGATTATCTCCTACATCAAGAGAAAATATAATCTGCTAATTGGGGAACGGACCGCCGAGGCAATAAAAATTGAATTAGGGTCGGCCTATCCGCTGGAGGAGCCACTGTCCTACGAGGTTCGCGGCCGCAATCTGATTGAAGGAATACCGAAGACGATCACTATGACGGATGAAGAAGTTCGCGAAGCGCTTGCTGACTCCGTCTCAACTATTATTAATGCGGTGCGCGTCGCTCTGGAGCGCACGCCGCCGGAGCTTTCAGCAGATATCGTTGAACGTGGAATCGTTCTGACGGGCGGCGGTGCCTTGCTGAAAAACCTCGATAAGCGCCTTTCGATAGAGACCGGATTGCCCGTCTCGTTGGCTGATGATCCGCTCGCCTCGGTGGTGCTGGGAACAGGCAAAATGCTTTCCGACTTTGATCTCCTCAAGCGAGTGAAGTGGGAAAATACGATGACGAGCGGAATGTAGAGTGCGCCAAAGGTTGTAGATGGTCAGAAATAAACAGGTAAGGCTTTAACTCATGGCCGCCATTCGCACCCAAAGAGAAATTCGCCAGCGCGCGCCTATCTGGCTCGTGGTACTGTTATTGACGAATCTCATCATAATGGCGGTAGACGCACGCGACAACGGAACAAAACAACGCCTGCTTAGAGTTTGGGTTCAAGCCGTGGCTTCGCCCGCGCAAAGCATATCTTCCAAAGCAAGCGGCGCCAGCACCAGCCTAATAGGACAAATAGTTAACTTTCGCAGTACGGCAGCTGAAAACGATCGATTGAAAGAGGAACTTTCCAAGACGCGGCTAGAACTGCAAAACGTACATCAAACGTGGGTAGAAAACGAGCGGCTCAAGAATCTACTCAGTCTCAAAGAAGAAACCGGCTACGATCAGGTCGCAGCACGTGTCATCGCTAGAGATTCATCCATCTGGTTCAACACTATTACGATTAATCGAGGCAGCTCAAACGGCGTGGCCCTCAATATGCCCGTCATGACAGCGGGAGGAATCGTCGGCCGTGTGATTGCGGTTAGCCCGTGGACGGCACAGATCATGATGATTACCGACGAAAAGGCCGCCGCCGGAGCAATTGTGGGACAGCTTAGCGGTTCGGGAGCGCTGGGCTCAGTCAGAGGTTTGGGTGAAAGTGGTCTTATTGAGATGCGTTATGTTTCTGGTCTCCAGAAAGTTGAAGTTGGCGATTACATCTTAACGACCGGCCAGGACGGTATTTATCCCGCGGGTTTGAACGTGGGTGAAGTTGTTCAGGTGAAGCATGGGACAGCCACACAGCCTCACCAGATTTTGATCAAGCCAGGCGCAAAATTAGATCAATTGGAAGAGGTGGCAGTGTTGCTTTATCATCCGCCACTGCGACCTGCACCCGAACAGACGCTGCCAAACGTTGATAAGGTAAAGAAGTGATAGCTAGTAAGTCATGGGTGATGGTACCTGAACGTCTCTCCATACTCGGCACTCGTCACTTGTCATTAGTCACTGTTTTCGATGCCTCAGCTTAAGATTGCGGCCGTTCTCGCCCTTGCCATAATCCTGCAATTGTCGTTAAGGGCGGTTTGGTCGCCCCTCTCCTTTATTGACTTCCCCCTGGTTGTGGTTGTTTATATCGCTTTACAGCGCCACGCGTGGCAGGCGCTGATTGTCGGTACCATCGCCGGGCTTGCCATCGACGCCGCTAGTGGAGGGCTTATTGGCGCCGGCGGCTTTTCGAAGACGCTCATTGCGTACGTGATTTACTTTGGCGCCACCAGGGTTAACCTTGAAAACACGCTGTTACGAATTCCCGTGCTGGCGGCGGCAACTGTTCTCGACTCCGCAGTGTATGTTTTCTGGCAACGGTCAATGGGCTATACGCCCAGCGTGCCTTTCATGCAGACCATGTCTTACAGATTAATAGGCACAACCATTGTTGGAACGTTTGCTCTTTATTTGCTGGATTCACTGTTTACAGATCGCGCTCGGCAGCGCCGTTCCTTTGCCTCGCGACGCAGGGGCGCACGACGAGGAAGCAGCCTCTTGAGAAGAAGATGAAATTCGAAGACACTTCCCAAAACCTCCGTGGCAGACTCTTGATTGTCCAGAGTTGCATATTCCTTTTGCTTGCTCTCCTTGCAGTCAGGCTCTACTACCTTCAACTTGTCCGCGGGCAGTACTACGCCGAGATCGCTCAGAATCAACGCATTCGACTTTTACCCATACCCGCGCCGCGGGGAGTGATATTTGATCGCGACGGACATCCCCTGGTCGACTCAAGACCAATCTATAACGTCATTCTTTGGCGTGAAGATTTGAGAGATCGCAAACTCATATCTCTGGTCAAGCCGCTTTCAGAGGCGCTCGGAATCGACAGTGACATCCTTCGTGATCGATTTGAGCAAATAAGTTCGCAACCGGCGTTTGAGTCCATTTTGGTGAAACAGGATGCGGTTCCTGGAGACATTGCCTGGGTTGAAGCGCACGAGCTGGAGTTTCCGGAACTGCGCGTCGAGCAGCAGCCGCAACGTCGTTATCCTCCCAATGGTTTGCTGGCTCACGTGCTGGGCTATGTGGGCGAGATCAGCCCGGAGCAGTTGAAGCAGTCCTCTTACAGAGATAAGGGACTAAAGCCGAGCGACGTGATCGGTCAGAGCGGGCTCGAACAAGCCTACGATGATTATCTGCGCGGCAGGGACGGCTACAGAAAAGTCGTCGTTGATAGCCGCGGTCGCATTCAGGATGAGATAGAAACTGTTCCACCACAGCCCGGCCAGGACCTAATTACAACCATCGATCTGGACCTGCAGTTGGCTGCCGAGGAGCAGCTTCGAACTTCGTCGACCAAACGCGGAGTCGTTGTTGCTATGAATCCGAATAACGGCGAGATCCTTGCTCTTGCGTCTGCGCCGACTTTCGATCCGAATCTTTTCTCGCGGATTGGAACTAAAGAAGGTCGGGCCGAATACGTGGCAGTGCTCGATGATCCGCAAAAGCCCCTGATCAACCGCGCCGTTCAAAGCCGCTATCCTCCAGGATCCACCTGGAAAATACCGATGGCGGTGGCGGGTCTGGAGCAGGGAGCAATAACCATCGATCATTCCACACTACTATGCGGCGGCGGCATCCAGATCGGGAATAAGTTTACGCGCTGTATGGGCAACCATGGCATGCCCGATTTGAAAACCGCTATTACTAAATCCTGCGACGGATATTTTTATCGCCTGGGCCTGAAGATGGGCATCGACGGCATTATGTCCATGGTTGAGGAATTTGATCTCAACCGGCGCACCGGAATCGATCTACCAAACGAAGTGCTCAGCATGACGCCGTCTCGCGAGCTTAAGAAACGCACCCAACCAGAAAACGCCGAATGGAAGGACATCGATACGGTGTACGCGTCTTTCGGCCAAGTTTACGACGTGATAACTCCGATCGCGTTGCTTCGTACAATTGCCGGTGTCGGTGTGGGTGGCAAGCTATACGTTCCGCACCTGCTTAAAGAACTAAAAGCAGTAGGCGAAGCCGGATCGGCGGAATATCGGGCAGGCCGAACCTTCCAACCCTTCGATTCTTCACGGCCCAATCCGAAGGTCGTTGCCATTCCCGAAGACATTCATCATGCAGTTGTTGAGGGAATGTGGGGCGTAGTTAATAACGGGGGTACAGCAGCCGCGATAAGAATGGCCGGCTTCGACATTGCCGGAAAGACCGGAACGGCCCAGGTCGTAGGTCTTGGGAAAGACATCGGAAAGAACAAAGACCACTCGTGGTTTGTATCTTATGCGCCGGCTTACAAACCTGAGATTGCTCTGGTCGCTTTAATAGAAAACTCAGGCTTCGGTGGCCAGCACGCTGCGCCGGCAGTACGCCGTGTTTATGATGTTTATTATCGCAAGACGCGAAATGAAGAACCGCCGGGCGCGCTACCTGTTGCGAAGCTGACTAAGCCTGAGAATGAGGCACCAAAGACACAACCGGACCAGCAGATAGCCCACAACCAATGACGGGAATCGATTGTTAGTGTTGACTGCTGATTGCTGATGCCATGGTAACGATGATTCAAAAAAAGGGCCTGCGCGATTTCGATTGGTTGCTGGCGTTCCTGGCGATCGGCATCGTGTGTTTTGGCACGATCCAAATTCGTCATGCGCAACCCACCGAGAACTTTTGGGTGAAGCAGCTTATCGGCTTGGCGATTGCGGTGGTGGCGATGCTATTGGTGGCATTTAATGATTATCGCAAACTAATCAATATCGCTCCTGCGTTCTACGTCTTTGGTCTATTACTCCTGGTAGTTGTTCTTATTCCGGGTATTGGCTTGAAAATTAATGGCCAGCGCGCCTGGATTAGGGTTCCAGGGATTGGTCAGTTCCAGCCCTCGGAATTCGTGAAAGTGACCACGGCGATGATGCTCGCTCGCTATTTCGGCAAAAACCGGACCAGCGTTCTGGCCCTGAAGGAGATCGCGGTTGGAGGGTTCATTCTTGCTCTGCCTATTGCTCTTATCATGCTCGAACCCGACGTCGGTTCGGTCCTGACCTACTTACCCATACTTTTCATAGTGCTCTTTCTTTCGGCGATAAGAATGCGTTACGTCGTGTCCGCCATCGTTTTGAGCGTATTGCTTCTGCCACTCGCATACGTGGTAGGAGTAAAAACACACTTCATAAAAAACTATCAACAAGAACGGATCAACGTAATCCTCGATCCAGAAAGGGCTGATCGACGCGGTTTTGGTTATAACACCTGGCAATCGATCCTCACCGTGGGCGAAGGTGGACTGCTTGGCGCAGACGCCTCGTCAGGTCACTCTCAAAGCAGTTTGAAATTTCTGCCGGAACCTCATACGGACTTCATATTCGCCGTGACCGCAGGAAACGCCGGCTTCGTGGGCTGCATTCTTGTGATGTTGGCTTACGCGATCTTGCTTTCCAGGTTGATCGCCGGCGCAAGACGCGCTCCCGATCGCATGGGAATGCTGGTCATTATGGCGATTGTTTCTGGCCTCATGTGTCAGATCTTCATCAATATAGGGATGGCACTCGGCATCTTGCCGGTCATTGGCGTCCCGCTCCCGCTGATGAGTGCTGGACTGGCTTCGCTGATAGCGACGTTCATCGCGATCGGGTTCGCGATAAGCGTGCAGTTAAGAAGGTTTGTAAACTAGTTTTAACTGAATTCGTTTCGCGTTTGCACCGCCTTCGGTTTATACTCGCCTCAGCTCGCCTGTGCGGAGTTTTTCGTTTCGGCATCAAATGTCTTTGAAACAATTAAGCGGCACGAAGTAACTCGATTGAGAGTACCGTGCTCCCGATAAGCGAGTAGCGAATTTTTGAGTTCGTCCAAACGCAAGGACGTATCATTCAACTTTTACCGTAAGCCGCACGTGGACCAGCAGCCAGAAAAGTGGTTGAGTGAGTCCCGTTGACATCCAAACGAAGGTACAACAGGTCGCGAGCACATCCGGCAGATGTTCGGATGTTCTAATGCCTGAGTTATTTCATCTTGGGCGCTCCCTGTTGCAAGTTTTTTACTGGACGCGCGAAGCGGCTAGTTAGGGTTCTTTTGAATAGTTTTAGTGACCGTAGTGTTCTGGGCGAGGAAGATCCAGATCCAAGACAATCGGCCCGCAACCGACCAACCGTTTTTTACCCACCACAGAGCGTTCCCGTGGAAGTGCAGGCGACGCAGGACCGCGTCGGCACGCAGGCAGCGGTGGCATTCAGCCTCGATGTCTTGTCACTTCCGCCGTTGGCAGGGCGCCATCCGGTAACTTCCATCCAGTCAATCCAACGCGAGACACACGAAAGTCTTGCTAACCAGCGGCCTGCGCGCCTCGCTTTTGAGCTTGAAGCGCGACGCAGCCACTTCACACTTTTTACCGACGTTTCTCACCACAAGGAACACCGAATAATTTGGTATGCAAAGTTGGGGGCTCGAAGGCCCTGCCAACAAGAGTACCGCTTCGCTTATGGGCAGACGTTTCAGGAGACAACGAGTACAACATGGCAAAAGAATTAATCGTAAGCGTCAATGGACGTGAAAAGAAGATCGCGATCATTGAAAACGAAAAAGTTACGGAGTTTTACATCGAGCGCGGAGAGGGTAATCAAGGCATCGTCGGCAACATCTACAAAGGTCGAGTTATGCGTGTCTTGCCCGGAATGCAATCGGCTTTTGTAGACATTGGGCTGGAACGGGATGCGTTCCTTTACGTTTCCGACTTCTTCGACGAAGAAGAAGAGTTTGAACGAATCGTAATCGATAAGTCGCAAAAGGGCGACGTCGCTGAAGCCCAACGAGTCGCGGCCGAGCAGATCGCAATGGGACGTGTCGAACGCGAACACCACATCGAAGCCACTCAAGAACGGGCCGAACCACTGCGCGAAATGGAGCAGGAAGCACCTGCGATTGAAGCTGCACAGATTCCAGCGCACTCAGCGGACGTCGGGGATGCGAGCAAACGTCGAAGCCGGCGCGGACGCAGACGTGGCCGCAGCCCGGAAGGTTCGGAAGACCGACCCCAAGCCGCGAGTTCGAGCGGAAGCCGCATAAGAACGGAGGACATCGATACTCCCTTTGTGGCGGCGGATCCCTCGATTCAGAGGATCGTGGACGAAGAGGAAACCGCGGCTAACGGCGAGATGTTCAAAGATGCACGCTTACAGGAAAGACTGTTCGATCAGATTCACGCGGGCGAATTCAATCTTGAAGACGACTTTCGCACAGCAGAAGTCGGCTCCGTGATTTCAGCGGAGGATTACCGCGACGCATCTTTTCAACGCATCGATGATGGTGACGTATCGGGACTACTCGATAATGGTCCGCCCCGGACTCGCGAGCCAATCGCAGCGCACATTGAGAGTTTCGTTGATGATGTTGATGACGATACCCTTCGCAAAGGCAGTTTTGAGCGCGTGAGCGATGACGAAGACGCCGAACCCGAGCGTGACGCGAGTGGCTCGAGAATGGCGTCAGATGAAGAGATTGGAACACAGTCACGAGAACGCGCCAGCTCAAAAAGATCCAAAGTTGGAAAACTACTCACCAGCTTAACCGGCAAGAAGAGGGCGTCCATCAAACGGTCTTCAACCAAGAAACCGGCTAAGGAGCTCTCGGCAGACGAGCCTGAGGGCGCTGAAGCGGCGAACGATACTACCGCAGAGGATGGCTACCTGGATGCGGACGCCCGCCTGGTGGAAAAAGGGTCTCGCGCTGAGTTCGCTACGCGTCGTGGAGGAAGAAGAAGACGCCGGCCCAGTAAACAAAGTGCCGCCGACGCTGCGGGTTCAGATACAACTATTGAAGCCGCACCTGCAAACGGCGAGGACCAGGAGCCTGAGATTGCGACAGAAGCAGTACAAGAAGAGAAAGTGGCCGAGGCTGCTGAACCTGCGGCCATATCACCACGTGCCCCGCGGGACACGCGCGATACACGCGATAGAGGTCGTGACGGTCGAGGGCAACGAGGGTCTTCACGTCGAGACCGTCATCAGCCGACAATCACGGATCTCTTGCGTGAAGGACAAGAGATACTTGTTCAGATTGCCAAGGAGCCCATCGCCAAAAAAGGTGCGCGCATAACTTCTCATATTGCGTTACCTGGCCGCTTCCTGGTTTACATGCCTACGGTTGAACATGTAGGGGTTTCAAGGAAGATCGAATCCGACAGTGAACGTCAGCGTCTGCGTAAGCTAATTACACAGATACGCGGGAGTGAAGACATCCCTTCTGGTGGCTTCATTGTTCGCACCGCCGGGGTAGGTATCAGCGAAGCGGAGTTGCGCGAAGACGTGCGGTATTTGGTGCGCACCTGGCTCGACATTCGCGCGTCTGCGGAGAAGGCAAAGCCGGCCACCATGGTCCATAAAGACCTGGATCTGGTCCAGCGTATTCTCCGCGATCAGTTGTCCGATGATTTCGCCGCCATCCGCGTAGATTCCGAGGAGGAGTTTCAGGGCATCGTTGAATTTGTAAATCGTATCCAGCCGCGAATGGTAAAACGCGTCAAGCTTTACACAAAAGATCAACCAATCCTCGAAAACTACGGCGTCCAAGCCGAGATCGATAAAGCGATCAAGCCGCGCGTGTGGCTCAAATCGGGCGGTTATCTGGTAATCAACCAGACGGAAGCGCTGGTGGCAATTGACGTCAATACTGGAAAGTTTGTGGGTCGTGGCAGTGGTCGCCTCGAAGACACTATTACGCGAACTAATCTTGAGGCTGTTGATGAGATTGTTCGACAGATTCGTCTGCGTGATCTCGGCGGAATCATTGTGCTCGACTTAATAGACATGGAAGAACGTCGAAACCGCACCAGGGTTATGGGCGCGTTGCAGGATGCGCTGCGCAGTGATAAGTCACCGACTAAGGTCCTTTCGTTTAACGATTTCGGCCTGGTGATTATGACGCGCAAGCGCGTGAAGCAATCGCTGGAAAGAACGCTGTGCGCGCCTTGTCAATATTGCCAGGGAGCAGGCCTGATCAAATCTCCGCAGACCGTTTGTTATGAGTTGCTGGAGGAAGCCCGGACGCTTGGTAAAGCGATGAACGGAGACAAAAAGAATAAACAGGCGACTCTGCGTATTCATCCGGAGGTCGCACGGGCGTTGCGGAGCTCAGAAAGAGACGTGTTAAATGAAATCGAGGAATACCTTGGGCCTGTGGACATTAACAGTGACGCGGCTGTCCACCAGGAACAATTTGATTTTGCGTTTATCTAAATAATGGGAAAGCTGGGAAACATCTGGAAAACAATGCTTGCCGGCGGTGCTGGGGTCGCTGCCCTGGCTGCACTCAACGCTACTGTTAAGCGTAATGCCGGCGATCCCGACGAGAGCGCCCTCGGCGGAGAAGCGCACTTCTTTCCTTGGAAGCATGGCCGGGTTTTTTACAAGGTTTCAGGACTGAAGAATTCCGGCCCACCGTTAATTTTCATTCATGGCGTTGGCGCTGGCGCCTCAAGCTTCATGTGGAGGAAGAACTTTGACGAGTTGGCAAAAGACTTTCAAGTTTATGCCTTCGATCTCCTGGGGTTCGGCTTTTCCGACAAGCCGGCGACTGCTTCCTACTCTGCTGATCTCTACGTCGAACTGATCACTGATTTTATTCGAGAAGTATCAGGTTATCCTGGTAATGTCATCGCAAGTTCGCTGGGCGCAGCCTACGCTATTCGAGTAGCCGACGAACATCCCGAGCTAATCAATGCGCTGGTGCTCAACGGGCCGGCCGGCTCCGACACCTTGAACCGGCGTCCCGGGATGGCGGGAGCCGCGTTTTATGGGCTATTGCAATCACCTGTCCTCGGCACATCGTTCTACAACGTGATGGCGAGTGAACGTAGTATTAGAGATTACGCCCGCGACAACCTCTTCTACGATCATCACTGCGTTACGGATCGGCTGGTCACCAATCTC
>JALYTI010000045.1 GCA_030854375.1 Acidobacteriota bacterium
TGGGGGAGAGCGGATGACAGAAGGGTGAAATGAGATGTGGGAATGGATCTTATCTATATGGGAAGATTTTCCATTTGTCATTTCACATTTATCATTTTTCATTGGTGGATTCAAATCGAAAGTGCAACGAGTTGTAATCGGAGTCTAAAAGCGTGCAATTTCGTCGAGCATCGTCATCATTCAAGTCTCGGTACAGAACCGCGAGCGGTAGCGACCGGTCCTACAGTCAAGTTGAAGGCTAGCATCCGGTCGCTACCGCTTACGGTTCTGTAATTATTTTGACCAGCGCGCTATTGAGGTGTTGCACCTCAAGATTGAATCTACGGGCATAAATGACAAATGAAAAATTTGAAATGAGATATGGAAAATCTTCTGTTTACACACACGAGTATCAAGAGCCTCCGATCAAAACCTTAACAAGCCCTTCCTCAACAACAACCTTGTAAGTTTCAATCTTCTCCCGCACCGTAAGGCATTCGCCAGTTCGCACGTCGAATTGCCAACCGTGCCAATCGCATTCAATTACATGTTCGCAAAGCATTCCTTCGGCTAATGGCGCGCCTTTATGTGGACAGAAGTTTTCGGTGGCATAGAATTCGCCCTTGACATTGAAGAGAGCAAGCTCACGTCCCTCTGGAAGTTCTACAGTTTTGCGGCTTCCTATAGGTAAGTCTTCCACGCGGCCAACGCTTATTGTTTGATGATTGCGAATTTCCGATGCGCCATCGCTGTCTTTAGTATCGAATGACTGCATTGCATGAATCGTAACAAAACAGTATTAAACAGCCAAAGAAGGCAGGATGAATATTTGGGGAGAGCAAGAATAGCCGCACGACATCGTTCTGTCTTGACGAATAAAAACTGGACATCGGGGCGTCGAAGCATAGAATCATTGCAACCAACGCCTAAATATTGGATCGCCTAATATTGAATCCCATGAAAGCGAGAAAGTGATGAGAAGAAAACTTGTTATGTTAGCCTGCGCCGCTGCGCTCGTTGCGCTGCTTGCGGGCCAAATCTTTGCGACCGAGATTACTGTTCGCGGACGACTGCAAAGGACGGTTGAAGCGGGTGGCTGGGTAATCGTTTCCGGCAACCAGAAATATCTGATCTTAAACGCCCAACGGTTTCAAAATGAAAAGTGGTTCGTTGAAGCCAATCAAGTGGAGGCTGTGGGAGACACGAAGTCTGATGTGATGACAACCTTCATGGAGGGCACACCTTTCGAAGTGCGAACAATGCGCCCTTTCGAGCAGGGCGGGTCCGGCGGAAATCAAAACGAGTCAAAAGGTCTTACCAAAGTCTGGGTTACTGGAGACTCTATAGTTCAGGCGCAACCGGATACCGCGATTTTGACCGTCTCGGTGGTTACTCAAGCACGCCGCGCACTGGACGCACAACAGGAGAATGCTAATAAGAGCGATGAGGTGGTGCGAGCTCTCAGGAATGCCGCGGGAGCGGGTGCCGAGATTAAGACGAGCGGTTATAGCCTGCAACCGCAAAGGGTTTACAAAGAGGGTCAACCGCCCACCATCACCGGCTATGAAGCGCGAAACAGTGTCACGGTTACGCTGAGTGATCTAACAAAAGTAGGTCCCGTAATCGATGCCACAGCTCAAGCAGGCGCGAATGACGTTGCCGGAATCTCATTTACTCTTCGAAAAGATAGACCGGCGCGCGATCAGGCACTCGCGGAAGCAACTCGCGAAGCACTTAGCAAAGCCCAGGTGATCGCGCAGGCCTTGGGAGGTCGAGTGGTTCGAATAGTAGAGGTGCAGGAAGAAGGAGTAGATAGGCCTCGCCCGATGTATGACAGCATGCAAACCATGCGAGCGGGCGTAGCGGCCCCGACGCCAATCGAAGTAGGCACACTCGATATCACGTCGCGCGTTCAGTTGATTGCTGAAATTGAAGGCGGGGGCCGCTAACTACGAAGTCGCAAACTGTCCGTCTGCGCCGTTATCAGAGGATATTGCCTCTAGCAAGACGCTCCCTGCTGAAATTTGTTCAACGGATTCCCATGATGAGCTTCAGGGGATGTCACCTCCCCTTTTAAGCCTCTCGAATTTCCCGTATCCTGTCGCTACCGGGTTTCTAATTATGCCAAATCCCAATCGCGAGATTGCTTTGTTAACCGTTACTCGCCGCGTCAGACCTTCCGGGCGATTATGGAACCCCGCGGCCGACGTCTATCGTTATGACAATGGTTGGATAGTAAAAGTGGACTTAGCCGGCGTCTGCGCTGATGACCTCGAGATTGAACTCCACGAATCAAGCATGATAATTCACGGTTGCAGGCGAGACACTTTTTACAAAGAAGGGTTTAGCTATCACCAGATGGAGATCACCTACAGTCGTTTTGAGAAGACTCTTCAGTTTCCGTGCTCCATCGAAGAGGCGTCTATGGTGCACGAGTATAGTGACGGTTTTCTAATCGTCACGCTGCGTTGTAAGTAATTTAAAGAGCAGTAATTTTCAAGGGCAAGGGTTCCATACCAATGGCAGAGACTAACCAAAAACCAGATTCCGCACCTGAGGCTAAACCGCAGGAACAGACGCAGGAATCCCAGAACGAGAATTCGACCGCGCCGCAGAGAAAGCCATTTGAGGTTGCGGTTTTGGCTCTGCAAAACACAACTCTCTTTCCGGAAACGGTCGTTCCGCTTGCCGTGGGCCGGCCGCGTTCCGTTTCAGCGGTTGAAGCAGCACTGGCCACAGAAGAAAAATTAATCGCGTGCATTACCGTTCGTGCAGACGTGGCAAACACGAACACCCACGATGCCAAGCCTCCGGATCTTTATCGAGTTGGCACTCTCACGATGATCAAGCGAATGGAACGCATCGAAGAGACGATGCACATTATCGCGCAGGGTACAGAACGGATCAGGGTACTTGAATGGAAACAGGAGGAGCCTCATATCCGTGCCCTGGTCGAAATGCTGCCGGCCGTGAGGACAGTTGATCCCGAGGAGGTCGAAGCCACAAAGCGCAATGTTCAGGCAATGGTCCAGGAAGCGCTGGCACTCTTGCCGGGAGTTCCACCTGAAATTCGCGTAGCAATGATGGGCTCGGTCGAGCCTGTCCGCCTCGCTTATTTCCTGGGCTCGATCCTGAATCTGGGCGTCGAGCAAGAGCAGAAGATGCTCGAAGCTGATACCGCCGACGAGCTGCTGCGGTTGGCTTATGTGTATCTCGCGCGTGAGCTGGAGATCATCCAGTTGCGCTCGAAGATCGCCACAGAAGCACAATCAGAGATGGACAAAGCGCAGCGCGATTACATTTTGCGCCAGCAGATGAAAGCCATTCAAAAGGAACTTGGGGACGACGAAGGTGGCGAACGAGCAGAAGCGGAATTGCTCCGCGAACGTTTAGCCGCGGCCGATTTGCCCGACGAAGTAAGGACTGAAGCTGAGCGCGAGCTGAAGCGTCTGGAAAGACTTCCTGCCGCAGCTCCCGACTATCATGTGATCCGCACTTACCTCGAGTATGTTCTTGAACTGCCCTGGCAGAAATCGTCTGAAGATAAGCTCGATCTCAACGAGGCGCGAAAGATTCTGGATGAAGACCACTATGGTCTGGAAGATGTTAAAGAACGCATTCTCGAATTTCTAGCGGTCATCAAGCTGCGGCCAGACACCAAGAGTCCGATTTTGTGCTTTGTCGGCCCACCCGGAGTCGGCAAGACTTCGTTAGGCCGGTCGATTGCGCGCGCGATGGCCCGTAAATTTGAGCGCATGTCGCTTGGCGGGATGCGTGATGAAGCCGAGTTGCGCGGACATCGACGAACCTACATCGGGTCGATGCCCGGCCGGATCATTCAATCGATCCGCAGGGCGGGAGTCAACAATCCTGTCTTGATGCTCGATGAGATTGATAAGCTCGGCAACGATTACCGTGGCGATCCATCGTCCGCATTACTCGAGATTCTCGATCCGCAACAGAACAATACTTTCCGCGATCACTACCTTGATCTTCCGTTTGATCTATCGAAGGTCTTTTTCATCGCCACCGCAAATCAGCTTGGTCCAATTCCGCCGCCACTGCGCGATCGCATGGAAGTGATCGCGCTTGCCGGCTACAGCGACATGGAAAAGTTGCAGATTGCCAAACGCTATCTAATTCCGCGACAAGTTGAGGAGAATGGTCTCAAGCCCGAGCAACTAACCATTAGTGACTTAGCTGTGGAACTGATTGCCACCCGGTACACGCGCGAAGCCGGCGTGCGGCAGTTGGAACGCAACATCGGACGCGTGGCCCGCAAAGTGGCTTTAAGAATTGCACAGGGCGAAATACAAACAGTCAGTGTTGATGCAAGCGACATACACGATTACCTTGGCCCGCCGAGATTTTATCCCGAGCAGGCGCGTAAAGAGTTGCCTGCCGGCGTAGCCACGGGAATGGCCTGGACGGAAATGGGCGGCGAGGTGCTTTTCATCGAGGCGACGCTGCTTCCAGGAGGAAGAGGCCTGACAATCACCGGGCAACTTGGTGAAGTGATGCAGGAATCAGCGCGTGCGGCACAATCGTATCTCTGGTCTCACGCGACTGAGTTTGGAATCACGGCGGAGATGTTTAAAGACTACGGCGTTCACCTTCATGTCCCCGCGGGCGCAATCCCTAAAGATGGACCAAGCGCGGGTGTGACGATCACCGCTGCCCTCGCTTCGCTTTACACTGGCCGTCGCGTGCGCCCGGATACGGCGATGACCGGCGAGATAACGCTTTCCGGGCTGGTGTTTCCGGTTGGTGGCCTCAAGGAGAAGATACTGGCCGCGCACCGGGCTGGAATCCGTCGCATCATGCTTCCGTCTCGCAACGAAGCCGACATAGAAGATCTCCCAGATGATGTTCGCCAGGAATTGCAGATTGTATTTGTGTCCCGCATTAGTGAGGTAATCGATGCGGCACTTGAAGTCCTGGTGGCGAATCCGCCGCCACCTCCGATAGTGACGACCTCTCATATCGACCCGGCAACTCGCCAACCAGAGCCTCCGGCGGCACCGTTAGCAGTACGCCAGAGCTAGTTAGATTTACAGCACCGCGGTGGGCAGTATGGACAAGATTTGAGACTCAGTCGCTATCGCTTCAGGTTTTGTAGTCGAAACAGCGGCGGTTGATCCGTCTCTGTTGGTACAGTTGCCCTCACGATGGCCTTGCACAAAAAGTCGTACAACGAGTCCGTGAAAGCGCAATCATAACAGCAGCTCCGCGGCTTTGCCGCCGCACAGTGCGGAAAGGCTTCGCCTTTCCAGCGGGCTATATTATTTCTTTGTGAGGCTATGCCTCATCAACCAGAGGCGTAGCCTCTAAAACCATTAAGCGCTGCTCCGGTAAGGCAGAGCCTTACCGCACTGCGCGGCGGCAAAGCCGCAGGCGTTGGTTCCGCCATCTCGCTTCGCTGACTGTTTCCGCTACTCTTTGTGCAAAGCTCACAGGCCCGTTACAACATGTTACGTCTGAACAACGAAGAGTCCAACCCAATTACCTTCCTTGCTGCGGCCGACGATATAGACAGGAATATTTATGGTGCCCCACTTTGTAAACTCTAAGGTCGGTAAGATTATTCTTTAATACTCTTACGACGTCTTGAAATCTTCCATTGGAGCTAAAGAAGTTGACTACATCAGTCTCCTGGATCTCTGAATCTGTCGGAACCCACTAATGCTACGAAGGAATTCTGGCGTGATTGTTGTTTGACCGTCCCACTGAATGATCTCGACCGGATAGTCAGATTCACTCGTAACAAATAAGCCTGCCGTGGCTCTCTTTAACCCTCAACTATTTGTTCGTCAGTTATCATATGTATCTTGAACTTCTAGCGGTTTCATCTGTAATTAAAAGATAGGGGCGGGACACTCACGGAGGATCCCCGCCCTTACACCCAGCAACCAATGCCGCTGCTTATGCGGCTACCGTACCCTTCTGTGCTAGGAGCCGTTCCATAGCCTCCAGCCCCTCATATAATCTGGGCCCAAAATCCAGCTTTGCAGTAGCCCGCGGTCATTCTTCTTATGATCGTCCCTGTCGTGGTCGTCCTTGTCGTGATTGTCATTATCGTCGCGATCATCATCGCCCTTGCAATCATCGCGCTTGATCTTCACACCCTTTTCACCTCTCACCGCGCCACCAGCCGTGTAACCGGGCCACTGGATCTGGAACGTGTCGGCGCTGCCGTTGTCGTTCACGTCCACCCGGAAGTTTACGGGAGCGCCATTTACCTTCCCGGCTCCTCGAATCGTCGCGTGTGTCCCATAAATGATCAAGCTCGTGATCTTCGTTGAGACGAGCGTGAGATTGGCGGCCCTATCGCGGTAAGTGACCTGCCCCTTCGGACCTTCACTACGCTTGAATTTCACGTCCACATCGAAACTCGCTCGCGAATTAGTTGAGAGTGAGCCTTCGCCGTCCACCTTACCGCAGGTATTACCCGGCGTTGCGTCGCATTCGTCGCCTATCCCGTCGTGGTCGGTATCCCGCTGGTCGGAATTTGCAATCAGTGGACAGTTGTCAGCAGCGTCCGGAACGCCATCGTTGTCGTCGTCGGCGTCAACACAATCAGCTCTTCCGTCGTGATCTGTATCGGCAAAGCCTTCGTCGATGCGGCCATCGCAGTTGTTGTCGATGCCGTCGCAGACCTCAACCGCACTGTGATTGATAGCGGGGTTGAGCGGCGCGCAATCCGTTGCATCCGGATCGCCGTCGTTGTCGTCGTCGTTGTCAACACAATCAGCTTGCCCATCGTGATCAGTATCCGCGAAGCCTTCGTCAATGCGGCCATCGCAGTTGTTGTCGATACCGTCGCAGACCTCAACCGCTCCCGGATGGACGGCGCCGTTCGAGTCGTTGCAATCCGTGTTGTTAGCGACGTATCCCGAAGGTGGGCCGCAAGCCTGCGTAGTAAGCGCAGCGTTGCCGTAGCTATCGCCATCGGCATCACGATAGAAGGTGGTGGTCACTCCTTCATCGATCTGCCCGTCGCAGTCGTTGTCGAGGCCGTCGCACACTTCCAATGCGCCGGGGTGGACGCTTGAATGCGTGTCGTCACAATCGGTATGGTCGGCAACATAGCCTGCCGGCGCCGTAGAAGAGCACGCTGCAGTGCTGTTAGCTGGATCACCGAAGCCATCTCCGTCTGCGTCGCGGTAGTAGGTGATGGGCGAGTGAACGCTGGCATCAGCGTCGTTGCAATCCGTGTTGTTGGCCACGCCACAGGCGACCGGCGTACCCGCTCCGTAGCCGTCTCCATCTCCGTCCGTATACAACAACTTGGTGTCGTCGCAATCCGCGCTGTTGGTGACGTAACCGCTCGGTGGTGTTGAAGAACAAACCGAGGTGGTGCTACCCGGATCACCAAAACCGTCCCCATCATTGTCGCGGTAATAGGTGATGGGCGAGTGAACGCTGGCATCAGCGTCGTTGCAATCCGTGTTGTTGGCCACGCCACAGGCGACCGGCGTACCCGCTCCGTAGCCGTCTCCATCTCCGTCCGTATACAACAACTTGGTGTCGTCGCAATCCGCGCTGTTGGTGACGTAACCGCTCGGTGGTGTTGAAGAACAAACCGAGGTGGTGCTGCCCGGATCACCAAAACCGTCCCCGTCATTGTCGCGGTAGTACGTAATGGGCGAGTGAACGCTGGCGTCGGCATCATTGCAGTCCGTGTTGTCAGTCACGTACCCCAGCGGTGCACTGCAGGCCTGCGTCGTGGAAGTAGAGTTGCCGTAACCATCACCGTCTGAGTCCTGGTAGAAGGTGGTGGTCACGCCTTCATCGATTTGACCATTGCAGTTGTTGTCGATGCCATCACAGACCTCGACTGCGCTGTGATTGATGGCTGCGTTTAGCGGCGCGCAATCAGTTGTGTCGGGATCGCCGTCACCGTCGGTGTCCAAAGGTGGATTGTTGCCGTTGACGCCTGCTTCAACGCAGCGCTGGATTGGTTCCGGCAGGTTCGAGTAAAAGTCATAGCCGGTTAGGGCCTCGACCGCATCGACCGTGGTTAGGAAGTTCTCCCAGGGAGTAGTCCGGATGCCCTGAACATTGGGCATGATGACGGCGATAGTTCGCGACGAACAATTCACGCGCGAAATGTCATCTCCCGACTGACTCGGAATTACCAGCGCGACTTTCCACGTTTGCGCGGGAACCGTTACGTTCCCGTTAGCAATTGTGGTCATCGCACCATTGCTGCCTGCCCCGCCAACGCCCGCCGGTCCGGAAATGATATAGATTTCGTTGCCGGCATCTGTTTGGGTTCGGAGGTAGGCTTCAAGATTCGCCCATGGGCCCTGGTTGTTATCAGGCGCTTGCGGAACCATGTTGGACATCAGGTAGGTTTCCTGATTAATCGGAATCCGATTCTGATGATCCCGGTCCGCGTTAGGTGTCATGTGGCCGCGATCGAAACCGCTGCCCGAGTAATCGAACGCCTGGACGCGATACCACGTCGGGTCAACTGCGGGGTCGGGTCGGAAAGTGTCAACCCGCGCGAGCGTGCCGTACCAAGAGTTCTCCAGATGCCAGCTCACCCAGTTCGGAGTCCCCTTGTCGCGGTTGTACGACAGGGAATAGGTGGGCTTCTCCATCAAATAATTATTCGGATTAGATATGGACGCGGTTGCGCTCGACGGGTTCCCCATCGTTAAGTGGACGCTGGGCGGATAAGGCGCAGCTTGTCCCGCGGCGACCACCGTAAACGACCAGGTTGAGTCCGCAAACAGCGTATCCGAGTCCGGACCACTATCATCCGTATCCTGATCGTGAACCTTAGTCTTGAAGACCGTGACCGTGCACTGCTCCCCAAATTGGAAATTGACATTTGGAGTGATTGCGTAGGTCTTAAGATCATTGGTGTGAGCCTGGGTGGCCAGGTTGTGCGAACCCGTAACCGCGCAAGTGATGTTGTACCAACCGGAATCGACGGTGACCGGCTCGCTGAAGTTGACCGTGACGGTGCCGTCGTGCGGAATAAGAGTATCGTCAGTCCCCGGATCCGTTCCGGCTATCCACGGGCCCAGTTCGACAATCGGTTCAGTGCGGCGCGGATTGGGCGCGCCAGTAGTAAAGTCAGATCCATTTTGATCCGTATCACTCCCACCGCCGGCGTTTCTGAAGATCGCCGTGGTATTGCTCGGCGCGGGCGTATTGGCATTGCCTTCGTGACAAGTGGCGCCCGTACCGTAACCAACAAAATCAACGATGTCCGGATCGGTGCCCAAAGGACAACCGCCGGTCAAGTTATTTGAGTTGCTAACCAGCGCAATCTTTCCTTGGGTGGCTGATATATTGATGTCGCCGGAAATGTTTGGCGTTACCGGCAGTGGGGAACCATTCGTGCCACCCGAGGCGAGGCGAACCAGATAGTAATTACCTGGCCCGATAACACCGCCGATTGGCTGTTTGTTGGTCCACGAGGTCCCCGTCGCGGAAGCATATTGCAGAGACCAACCGGTGATGGTGATCGTATTGGACGTCGGGTTGTACAGCTCAACGTAGTCGTTGGTGTACGGTGCGCCGCTGTTCCCGCCGCCGCCATATACCTGGCTAATGGTGATGTGATCGGGAATGATTGGCAGGACGCTGAGCAAAATAGTGGTGCTGGAGGTGCGACCCTGTCCGTCCGCAACGTTCACCAGCAGG
>JALYTI010000397.1 GCA_030854375.1 Acidobacteriota bacterium
CCGTCGGCAACAACCAACAGTCGCTTGTCTCCGATCACCGATGCAGCTGGTTCGATTACAGCTTTATAAAGCGCGCTGGACGCGGCGACAAAGGGAACTGCGTCTTCAGTGAAGGGCGTGGCGCTGACGCCCAGCCCGCGCTGGGAGTCGTTCATCACATCAATGCCGACAATCCGGCGCTGAAGTTTCGAGGGTATTAATTGTGCGCGGAGGTCTGTGGCGAGCGTCTCGATCGCAGGCCGCGCCGGCAGTTTGTAAATCGTCGCTCCCGTTTTCGCTACTGCCCAAAGGTACGAAGCATCGGTTCCCAAACTGTACTCGAGCAGCACAGTTTGATCATCTAATACTCGATCCTGCACTTCGGCGAGAGACAACGGTTTGCCACCAGTAAGACTGGCGTAGCGTGGACTAGCCATTCTTATTTGGTTCTCAATGTCGTCAAAATCGGTCTGAAGTTTTTCGAGCTCAGCCTCCAGGTCAGAGGGCTTCTTTTTCACCTGATCAGCTGAGACGCTGATTCCAGTCAGTTCCTCAGCGATTTCCTGCTGCCGCGCCAGGTTGTCCTGCTTGCGCTTGAGCAACTCCGCGGGTATGCCTTCGGTTATGGAAGTCCCCGTTTCGCTCAGGAGGTCAAGCAGCGACCGGGCGCGCGCCTGCTCAGTAACTTTTAGAGCTTCGGCTGCATAATCGAGGGCTTTGCCTGAGAGCGGCGCATTGGCAGCCGGTGAAGACAAAAGCGCCATCTCGGCGAGGGCGGTGGCCGTTTCATCAAAGACATCTTTCGTCGAAGCCAGAAACGTCGTGCGTGCCTCGTCAGCTCTGAGACTGCCGGATCGCAACGTCTCGATCGTCTGAATTGCATCGCGATAATTTTTTAGCGACGACTCTCGTAACGACGTAGATTTTTTTGTATCGCTCTCCTGCCTGCCCTGCAGCCAAAGACTTCTGCCAAGGCCGCGTTGCGCCGGCCAGATCAGGTCGATGCGTTTGTCTTCCTGTGCGCCCTTTATCGCTTCCGAATACGACTTAGTCGCATCTTTATATCGCGCCTGCCGCAACGCAACGTCTCCCAGGCTTGTCCTGGCGGCCGCTCGGAAGCGACGCGTTTGGCCCAGCTTTGCGATTCCACCCAGGCTGCTCCCAGCTGCCGCGAGCGCGTTCTCGAAATGTTTCTTCGCAGACTCGAGATCATTCTGAGCGTAAGCTATTCGTCCCATGCCCAGCTCGTAACTGGAGTAGACAATCGAAACCCGATATTCATCGAGCTCCTTCTTCGTTTCCAGCGCCAGGGTAGCGGCACTGACTGGTGCTTCAATCGAGACCCTACCGGTTGAAATGCCGCTCATGATCCCGCCCAGACCGCCCATCCTTCGGCTCACTTTCGATCCGGCACTTTCAGGTTTCTGCACTTGCATCAAGCTGTAGGCTGAACTTGCGTCGTCCAGTCGGCCCAAACGAAAATTCACGTCGCCGATCTTTGCCAGCATTAAGTTTGCGTTGAATTTGTCATCCGCGATTTCTGCGTTTGCGAGTCTGCTGTCGATGAGGCTGGCCGCAGCCACGGTCTCCGCATTTTTCTTATCCGCTCCGACGAACCCTTCCAGCGCGCTCTTGTAGTGATCGATGGCCACGTTATATTGGCCCTGCCTCAAATAGAGATCGCCTAACTCGTTTTCCGTCGCCGCGATGCCATGATTGTTCTTTGCAGCGGTGTAGAGTTTGAGAGCCGTTTGCAGTTGACCAAGCGCCTGGTCGGCCTTGCCACGCTTAAGCAGACGTCTTCCCTCTTGCAAAGCAGTTCCTGCCTGATCTGTCTGCGGAACTGATACAACTGAAGACGGCGATGTCTCGCGAGAAAATGCGAGCGAGTGGAGACCAAACAACAGACCTGCGCTTAGTGCCAGCGTAATAAGTTTTATTGCCTTCGCGTTCAAGTAACTACCTCCTCGGGGCCGGCTGCGACTCCTCATCGTTCGAGTCCATGACCACGCTTACAGACTTGTGAATTAATTCCAGAGTTGCCACGAGCATGCTCTTGCTGGTTGAGGCCGTTAGCATTACTAACGAGGGTTCGGGATCATCCCGGTTGAGACCGATCCCGCGAGTGGCGGCCCGGTGCTCAGCTGAAGTCTGGGCTTTTCCCAGCCCTTGCACCTTCGCAATCTGGACAGGGGCGTTTACCTCTTCTTGAATCCGGGCCCATACTTCCGTTTCGGGATGCCAGGGACATTTTGCAGTGCTGTCACGGCAGTAGCTAATCAGATCATCTTCGATCGGAACCGACGTGAGTGGTTCGCGCGTGAAAACGAAATAGAGTTTTTCCGCCCCGGCATGTTCGTCAAAAGTTAGCCATCGCAGCCTTTCCTCAGCGGCGACGCTCGAGGGGATCTCGAAGGGCACGTGGGCCTGGATGTAATTGCCCGCTTCATCGAGCTCCGGGTCGGGATAGACCATTACTGGCTGTCCGCCATCCGTCGTATTAAAAACATAAAGGTAGCCATCGGCATTGGTTTCAAGCAAAAATCGAACATGATCGCCTTTGCGAAACTCGTGTGTTGGATCGGTGCGCACTCCCAATCCATTCGAGTCACGCATGAAGAGAGTCAATCCGAGGCCCATGCGCTGAGTTGCTTTCTTTGCAATAGGGCCCGATTGGGTGATTGCGTTGTTCTTGACCGGGACGTTACCCGACGTCGACGAGGTAGTTGTGGTCGCCTTTGGCCGGCGTCGACTTGGTTTTGAGCTTGAGTTTGCGCTTGCACTCGGCTTGGCTCCTTTGTCGGACGCTTTGGGCCGTGTAGTAAGAAACGCGCCGCGCACGTCTTCTTGCTGCTGTGAAAAAGCCTCGATTGGGCCAAACCCCGCCAGTGCAATCAGCAAACTAAAAAGGATGATTTTTATTCTCATTGCAATACTTCTCCTTCAGACTAAACGCAAACCTCGATGAACACGATCTATTTGTGTTGGATCCGCACGTCGAAAACCACGGGAGCATGGGAATTCTTGGGGTCCCCTGATTGAGGCACTTTCAGCGAAACAAATGGCTCGGCTCCGTCCTTGTCATTTAGCTCCGTTACCGGTTCGTTGGTTTTATACTTGGCCAGGAAATCATTCAACTCCGCCTGTTCTGTTTCGCTGAGAGGCTTTCCAGTTGCCTGCGAGCGCAGAAAAGCAGGACTGGACAAGGGCTGTGGCGAGAAAACTATCGTGTAAGTTTCCGTCCCTGGCTTCTTATCCAATTCCAACCAGTGTTCCATCCCACTGGGAAAACTGAAGTCGCTACCCGCAGCGACCTGGTTACTCTCGAGACCCGAGATCGATGCCGGCTTATCGGTAAGAAATGCGGTTGGCTGATTTCGTTCTCCCGGCCCAATAATATAAAGATAGCCGTTCTCGCCAATCTCGAAATGAAACTTGAAGGCCTGCCCCGAAG
>JALYTI010000046.1 GCA_030854375.1 Acidobacteriota bacterium
CAGTTTGATTAAAGGGTTTCGGCCGGACGTTGTTTTGGGCGCAGGTGGTTATGTCTCCGGTCCAGTTGTTTTAACTGCATCGCTGCTGAATGTACCTACGCTCGTCATGGAGTCAAACGCGCTACCGGGTTGGACGAATCGAATGCTTGCACGTTTTGTTGATAAGGCGGCTGTTTCTTTCGACGCAGCTCTGCCTTATTTCCGGGGCAAGGGCGTGGTCACCGGCAATCCTGTTCGGCATGAGTTTTTTGAAATACCAGCGCGCAAACGCGAGGCATCAAAATTCTCGATTCTCGTTTTTGGTGGATCACAAGGCGCGCACGCAATCAACCAGGCGATGATCGCAGCGCTGCCATCGCTTGGAGACTTGAGAAATATGTTGTCGATAACGCACCAGACCGGAGAAACAGACTTTGATGCGGTACGTGCCGGTTACGTGGATGCAGGATGGACCGACCGCGCGAACGTCATGAAATACATCGATGACATGGTGGCAGCGTTTGCAAATGTCGATCTCGTTATCTGTCGCGCCGGTGCGACTACGACCGCCGAGTTGATCGCGGCAGGCAAGGCTTCGGTGATGATTCCGTTTCCACTCGCTGCCGATGATCACCAGCGCAAGAATGCGGAGGCGCTGGCTACGACTGGCGCTGCAAAGTTAATTCTTCAGAAGGATTTGTCAGGAGAACGAATAGCACACGAGATCGCAGCACTTGCCCGGGAACCTGAAAGAATTACTGCGATGGAACAAGCGGCCGGGAAACTCGCGCATGGTGATGCGGCCGCTGCCGTAGTAGGGCTCGTTGAAGAGTTAGTGGGCGGGAACAGGGGCAGTAGGCAGTAGGCAGGAGCAGGAGCACGGTTAGACCAAGACCAAAGGCCAAAGGCCAAAGACCAAGAGCAGCTACTGACTACTGACCACCGACTGACCAAACTTTATGTTTAGACGAATTCAACACGTTCATTTTGTCGGGATTGGCGGTATCGGTATGTCCGGCATTGCCGAGGTGCTGATCAATCTTGGCTTTCGCGTGTCAGGTTCGGATGCCAGGAAATCAAACGTGACGGATCGCCTGCAACAATTGGGAGTGGAATTTGCCGAAGGTCACGCTGGTGAAAACGTGGGCGACGCGCATGTTGTGGTGCGCTCCACTGCGGTGCGTGATGACAACCCCGAGATTCTTCAGGCTCAACAGCAATCCATCCCCGTGATTCCGCGGGCTGAAATGTTGGCCGAGTTGATGCGACTCAAGCCTCACACCGTTGCGGTGGCCGGCTCGCACGGGAAAACGACGACAACTTCAATGGTTGCCACCGTACTCGGCCACGCCGGAATGGATCCGACGATCGTTGTGGGTGGTGTCGTCGGAGCTTTCGGATCAAACGCGCATCTGGGTACCAGTGACTTGATGGTCGTTGAGGCGGATGAAAGTGATCGTTCGTTCCTGATGCTCACGCCAACAATCGCGGTCGTAACAAATATCGATCGCGAACACATGGATTACTACCACGACATGGACGATGTTCGCGCTTGCTTTACCAGTTTTGTCAACAAGGTCCCGTTCTATGGTGCGTCGGTTCTATGCCTTGATGATCCAAACGTGCAGGCGATCATTCCCGCTGTTGAACGGCGCAGAATAACGTACGGCTTGAGCGCGCAGGCCGACATTTCGGCGCACGCAATTCGCTACGATCAGAGCTTTGGATCGATTTTTACGATATGGCATGGCGCGGATGTGGTTGGTGATATTTCATTGCAGGTGCCCGGATTACATAACGTCTATAACGCGCTCGCTGCGATTGCCGTCGGCTTTGAATTGGATGTTCCGTTCAAGCAGATAACCGAAGCTCTGGGTCGTTTCACAGGAGCCGGTAGACGCTTCCAGTTCAAGGGAGAAGCAAATGGCGTAATCGTTATCGATGACTATGGCCACCATCCAACTGAGGTCAAAGCGACACTGGCAGCAGCAAAGATTGGTTCGGGCGGAAGACGCATCGTGGTTCTGTTTCAGCCCCATCGCTATAGCCGCACGCACGATCTGATGGAGGAATTTGCGCGCTCCTTCAACAATGCCGACACGCTCTTTGTAACCGACATTTACGCGGCCAGCGAGGATCCTATTGAGGGAACTACCGCCGAAACATTAACTGCCGCCATCAAACGCTTCGGACACAAGGACGTTCGCTATGTCGGTGCGCTTGAGAATGCAGCCGAAGCGTTGCGCGATCATGTGCAACCTGGCGATCTGGTGCTGACGCTGGGGGCAGGAACGGTCAGCCGGGTAAGCGATCAATTGCTGCGGTTGATGCGCGAGCGAAGTGAAGCCAAAGGTGTTTAGTTTTCATGGCCGAGACTGAAGAACAAAATAAATTTCGTCGGCGTGACGCTGCGTTGGAAGAGATCGCAAAGCGACTGGGCGTGCGCGCCGAACGCGGCCGCCGCTTCGCGGAATTAACCAGTTTGCATGTCGGCGGAGCGATTGATTGGGTTTTGTCGCCCGAGAATGAAGCTCAAGCTGCCGCTCTCGTGCATGAAATGGATAAGGCTGAGATTGCCTGGAGAGCCCTCGGCTCCGGCAGCAATATTCTCGCCGACGACGGTGATCATCGATACGTAGTTTTGATGCTCAAGGAACTGAAAGGTGAACTTCGCTTCGATGGGGAGCGCGTATCCGTTCCCGCCGGTTATTCGCTGCCGCGGCTCTGTATCGACGTCGCGCGTCGCGGACTGTCCGGCATAGAAGGGCTGGGCGGAATTCCGGGCACGGTTGGCGGAGCACTCTGGATGAACGCAGGCGCCTATGGCCACGAGATAGGGACCGTTACTGAGACGGTGCGTGTGGCGCGCGAGGGCAAGGTAGTGGCGATTCCGGGAAGCGAAATTCAGTGGAATTACCGTCACACGTCATTCAAAGAGGGCGAGTTGTTGCTCGGCGCGACTTTGCATTTGCTGCCCGATGATGCGGAGAAGATTCGCGCGCGCATGGAAGATGCGAAGTCTCGCAGGATGGCGACGCAACCCCATGGCTCACGCTCCGCCGGCTGTTTTTTCAAAAATCCGCCGGACAGCACGGTTGGCACCGGAAAGATTCTTGACGAAATGGGAATGAAGGGCACGCGCAAGGGCGGGGCCGTGGTATCGCCGGTGCACGCGAATTTTATCGTAACTGAAGGCGAAGGCGCGCGCGCTGAAGACGCCCTTGCCCTTGCAGAAGAGGTGCGCGAGCGCGTTAGGCGTGAGCATGGAATCGAGCTCGAGTACGAAGTTGAACTATGGCGAGCGAATGAGTCGAAGAATAAGGCGGAAACCGAGGAAGCTGAAGGAAAGGAAACAACGTGAGGGAGCAAGTGATCACGCAGAAAGTCGGTAACCGTTCAGGCATTGGCGGGCAACGCCGTTCAGGTCCTGTGACTCAGCGACCGGCGCGGCGCGCGAGTGGTGGCGAGGCCGTTGGATCTCGGGTTCGCGCGTTGTTCGGTTATTTTCCCGCCTTCTTCAAGGTCGCACTGGTAATAGTAATCGGCGTGCTGTTTTTTGCAGGTTACCGCGCGGCAGCTTCTGCAAGTTTCTTTCACGTGCGGAACGTGGAAGTGCAGGGAACATCGCGCGCTTCGTCTGAGGAGATTCAAGCGCTTGTTCGTCACGAAGTGGGCCAGGCGGGAGTTTGGAAAGCCGATCTAAGCGCGATCAATGCGCGTCTTGAGCGCTTGCCTTGGGTGCGCACGGCTATTGTTTCGCGAGTGTTGCCCGATGGTATTCGTGTTCGCATTGCCGAACGGGTACCCAGAGCGGTGGTCAGGACAGCGTCCGGACGCTTTCGCTGGATCGACGATGACGCCGTACTACTTGGCGAGATGTTGCCGAGCGATCAGATACCGGCTTTCTTCCTGCGTGGTTTGAATGAGGAAGAATCAGAAGCAGCAGTCAACGAAAACCGGGAGCGAGTACAAAAGTTCCTCGAGTTGCAGCGCGACTGGGACGCGGCGGGACTATCGGAACGCGTTAGTGAAGTAAATCTGATCGACATTCGCGACGTTCGCGCACAGTTGGCAGGGGACAATTCGCAAGTCGAAATCCGGCTGGGGTCTCAGGACCATGGCAAGCGATTGAAGGACGCACTTGAGGTCCTCGACGGGCAGCGACAGACGCCGCGCGGTTCGCTTATCAGCTACATCGATCTGAGCCAGGGTAAACGAGCGATAGTTGGTTTGAGCACTGGAGTTCACACAACCAGCGATGGCGGGCCACTTTCTGCTACCGTCGCTGGATCTCAAATGGTAGGCGTGTCCAGTGATAAGAAAGTAGAGCGTGACTCTTCCGTCAATGCGTCGGACAAGAGGAACGCCGGCGTGACGAGAGCTGTGGAGAGCAAAAACAGAAAAGATCGCAGCGACAAACCATCGGCCGCAAAAACGAAATCAAACCAATCGCAGACTAAGACGGGCCGCAAACACTGATCGCGAGATCGTTTCTCGTTAAGGAGCACTGCTAAATGGCCAAGCGCACGCAACACACGATCGGTCTCGATATCGGGACGAGCAGGGTGACGTGTATTGCTTGCGAACCGGGAGAAGGCGGATCGCTCGACATCGTCGGAATCGGAGAGGCCGAGGCGCGTGGACTGCGGAAAGGCGTCATCGTCAATCCGGATGCAGCGGTCGATGCGATCAAGAAAGCGGTTGAAGACGCTGAAAGGATGAGCGGATTGCAGGCCGAGGAAGTAACTATCAACCTGGCGGGTTCGCACATTCTTGGTCTTAACGGCCAGGCGATCGTCGCGGTGTCTGGGCGTGATCGAGAGATCACAACTGAGGACGTCCGCCGCGCCATCGATTCCGCATGTGCGATTCAACTTCCGGCAGGGCGCGAGATAGTCGATCGGCTGCCTCAGGAATTTATCGTCGATGATCAGGACGGCATTAACGACCCGGTAGGAATGATTGGTGCCCGGCTCGCTGTGAAAGTGCACATCGTAACCAGCCCCGTGACCGCGCGGCAAAATGCCATTAACGCCGTCAATCGGGCTGGTTTGATAGTGGCAGACATGGTTCTCGAGCAACTGGCAGCTGCGGAAGCTTCGTTAACGGAAGACGACAAGGAGTTTGGGGCGGCTCTGGTGGATATAGGTGCTGAGACGACCGGCCTGGTTATTTATCAAAGAGGCGCCGTGCAGCACACAGCAGTGTTTCCACTCGGGGGCTCACATTTCACTAACGACATTGCTTTCGGGCTGCGTACACCAATTCCAGACGCGGAGAAAATCAAGCGAACAGTCGGCTGTGCCTGCAGCACATCGCTTTCCGAGATGGAGCGAAGCGAGTTGGTGGATGTTCCTTCGGTGGGCGGCAGGGCACCGCGACAGCTTTCGCGACAAATTCTTTGCGATATTTTGCAGCCGCGTGCAGAAGAGGTTTTGATGCATGTCGCTGACGAGATCAAAGACGCTGGTTGGGAAAGACAACTCTCGAGCGGAGTTGTGCTGGCTGGTGGCGGAGCATTACTCAGTGGCATGACAGAGATGGCAGAGCAGGTTTTTGATGCTCCAGTTCGCATTGGTTTTCCGGAAAGAGATCGCTTCGGCGGTTTGATCGAGGATGTGCAAAGTCCTGCGTGGGCCGCAGCGGCCGGACTTGCACTTGTTGCCAGTCGCACTCAAGCCAGCGAGTTGCGAACGACGTTGGGCCGGCGCGGCTCGACGGGCAAGCTCACGCATTTTGTTTCACGATTTCGCAATCCTTTCAGTAGTATTTTTTGACAAGTTGTTGTATGCTGTCGCCCCGGTGGCACAAGATATAGTCCGCAACATATCGATGCCGATGGAGCGACCAACCCAACATAGAAGAAAAAAGCCCTGGAAGCCTTCCCGCTTCGGAAGAGAGGAAATGACTATGGTAGAGGACGCTCCTCAGCTTGATAGAGGCATTAATATTTTCATAGATGACGATCCGCCCATCACTGGCGCGCGCATAAAAGTGATCGGAATTGGTGGTGGCGGAGGCAACGCTGTCAACCGCATGATTGAGGCGGGCATCGAGGGGATTGAATTCCTTGTTGCTAATACGGATCTTCAGGCGCTAAAGCGATCAAAAGCTCCGATTAAGATACAACTCGGCAGCAAACTCACGAAGGGACTCGGAGCAGGCGCCAATCCAAATGTAGGACGAGAAGCGGCGCTGGAGGACACGGATAAGATCATCGAAGTGCTCGAAGGTGCCGACATGGTCTTTGTTACGACGGGTCTTGGTGGCGGGACCGGCACCGGCGGAGCCCCTATTATTGCCTCACTTGCGACCGAATTGGACGCGCTAACGGTCGCCGTTGTCACCAAGCCTTTCCATTTTGAAGGGCGTCGCAGAATGCAACAGGCAGAACACGGATTACGCGAATTGCGTGAGTGTGTGGATACTGTCATCACGATTCCAAATGAGCGCCTCTTACACACAGTCCAGAAAGACTCTTCGCTAGCCGATTCTTTCGGTGTCGCCGACGATGTACTGCGCCAGGCCGTTCAGGGAATCAGCGATCTGATTACTGTTCCCGGTTTGATCAACCTCGACTTCGCGGACGTTAAGTCGATCATGGAGGGAATGGGAATGGCTCTGATGGGCGCCGGTCGCGCACGCGGCGAGAATCGAGCGATCGAGGCTACCCAACAAGCCATCTCTTCACCGCTGCTGGAAGAAGCTACGATTCAGGGCGCCAAGGGAGTCCTCATTAACATCACCGGAGGGCCGGACCTGACTCTTTATGAAGTGAATGTCGCGGCAACAATCATTCGAGAGTCGGCGGACGAAGATGCAAATATTATCTTCGGCGCAGTCATCGATGAGAGCATGCATGATGAGATGAAGATTACAGTGATCGCCACCGGCTTTGGAGAGGAAACAATAGCGATAGCTTCTGCCGCTGGAGTAACAAGCATGCCGGCGAATGCGCCTCGTTTTGTACCCCGCTCGTCAGATGATTTACCACGGCCCATGATGCAGTCACGCGCGGACGATCTCGACGTACCCACATTTATTCGCAAGAAAGCTGACTAGGGCTGTCAAACCTTAGGGAGCAAAAAGGAAGGCAAGATTAACCTGCCTTCCTTTTTACTTTGTCTGACATTTGCAGCCTGGCGGTATTGTTTTTCGCCTTTGCTTTTTGAGTCCCGGTTGTGTAGCATGAACATCATTCCTTGCAGGATTTCCATTACGGGTAAAGTTTTCGTCTCCTCTCCTCGAATGGCCGCAGCCTGCAGAGTACTGTGGATCCGCGTTAGCCCATCCCCGCCAAATGTGCGTCGCGCGATCGATTTTGAACCCGTCTTATTTTTGGAGGTAAGAACAAGTGAATCGGAAACTCATTAGAACCACGCTTGCTGAGGTTAAGGGGAAAGCACGCGAGGTCACTCAGCCCAGGGAGCGGTCCAACGGCGGTTCCCAACGTGGACCGAGCAGCGACGGCGGAAGAGACGGCGGAAGAGACTCCGGTCGAGAAGCCGCCCGCGCCGCACAGCAGTCGGCTATTCAGGTACGGAAGCGCACCCCGCCGCCTATGGAAACAAATGCCGAACTCTTCTATTACAAGAAGCAGATCGATGCGCACACTCCCATGGTCCTTGTATTGCTCGATGGCGAGGAAATTGAGGGTACAATTGAGTGGTATGATCGAGGCGCGCTAAAGGTCAACCGCAAGTCGGCACCCAACCTTCTTCTTCTCAAGCGAAACGTTAAATACATGTACAAGGCCGACGAGCGAGTCGAACGGGCGACTGAATAGCAGGGCCGGAACTCCCCTTCCTGTTTCCGGTGCTTTCCCCCAACTTCTCGCGCCTTCGTCTCAACCAATGAGGCAGTTTGCGAATAACTCATCTCATTCGAGTCCTCGACAACGCCGATCTTTGCCTCGCATCGCCATTACCATGGGGGATCCAGCCGGCATTGGTCCGGAAGTGGTTTTGAAGGCCGTTGCGGAAGAAGAAATCCGCACCACTTGTATTCCCGTCATAATTGGCGACGCCCAGTTGTTGGCCCACACAGCACGAACTCTCGACTTGCAATCCGGTTATGACATCGTTCGCAAGGGCGAACCCATTCCCGACCAACTGTCCGAACCGATAATCTTTCACCTTGATAACATTAACGGCTTCATTGAGCCTGGCATTGAATCAGGTGCGGCCGGTAAAGCGGCCGGCGGATACATAGAGGCTTCGGTGGAGTTGTGTGCTGCCGGCAGCGTCGATGCCATAGCTACGGCGCCAATTAACAAGCGATCCCTTTTCCTGGGTGGTTACAGCTTTCCTGGTCATACTGAGTTCTTTGCTCATCTTACCGGCAGCGAGGAGTACGCAATGGCTTTCGTTGCCGAGAACTTGCGGGTCGTCTTAATCTCCACACACGTACCATTATCGGAAGCGATAAGGCTGGTCCAGCGCGATCGCATCATGCGGACTATCCGGTTGGCGAATCGAGAGCTAAAACGATGGGGAATTGAACGACCGCGATTGGCAATGGCCGCCCTGAACCCTCACGGCGCGGAGGGAGGATTGTTCGGCATAGAAGAAGCGTCCGAGATTTTGCCGGCGATCGAAGCGTGCCGGGGCGTTGACGAAATAAATGTTCAGGGGCCTTTCCCTGCCGATACGGTTTTCCTGCGCGCCTCGCGCGGCGAGTTTGACGCGGTAGTGGCTTGTTATCATGATCAGGCGATGATTCCCGTAAAATGTCTCTCGTTTGGCGAGGCAGTAAATGTTACTCTCGGATTGCCGTTCATACGCACCTCGGTCGATCATGGAACAGCGTTTGACATCGCCGGGAAAGGAATCGCAGAACACTCGAGCATGGTGGCGGCAATCAAACTTGCTGCGGAACTATCAACTCGCGCCGGTGAAAGCAGCCGTGCCGTGGAAGTATGAGAACAAATGGTAAATAAGGAAACCAAACCAACGGGCCCGGATATTGCCGCCGACGATACCGAAAAACGACGTATTCTCGTCGCTGATGACGATCCGGCCATTCTGCGCCTTGTCTCTGCGATCCTCGAGAAAGAAAGGTTCGGCGTCGTCACCGCGCGCGACGGCCGGGAGGCTTACAAGATACTGCAGGGCGATCACACTTTTACTGCCGCGATCTTTGACGTCGTGATGCCGCACATCTCCGGGCCTGAACTGGTTCGTTACATGAAAACGGAAAAGCGGCTGATGCGGATTCCGGTTATGATGATGACGGCAGAACAAGATCCGAAACTTTCGTCCGATAGTTTCTCTGCCGGCGCGGTAGTCTTCCTGCCCAAGCCATTCACGACGGCGCAATTGCACATCATGTTGCAGATGTTGATCGGAAAAGCCATTACCTGACCCCATGCGTTTCACGATCTCCTTCCAGGGACGAAAAAATCCGCGGACAATAGTGTTTTGCTTGCTCGCTTTGTGCGTCATCGGCTTCAGCTCTGCGAACGTTCGCGCTGAGCTGAGTGCCAAGCAGGCGCGCAAATTGATAACTCGCATGGCGGGCTTCGAGCTTACGAATGGATCCGTGCGGATAAAGACGATTTCCACTGGCGCAACGGGATCCGCTGAAGTTTCAGCTGAGAT
>JALYTI010000398.1:0-862 GCA_030854375.1 Acidobacteriota bacterium
AGACAGCGACGCGCCCGAGACCGACCGCGCGCTCTACCTGGGAGCTGACAATCGCGCTGCTGGACGCCAGGCCGGGGATCTCATCAAGAAGGCTCTGCCGCAGGGTGGAAAGATCATGGTCTTTGTCGGCAAGCGCGAGGTCGACAACGCACGTGAACGATTCCAGGGACTGAAGGAGTCGCTGCAGGGTTCGAAGGTGGAGATTATTGACCTCCTAACCGACGATGCCGATCCAAGTCGCGCCCGACAAAATGCTTATGAAACGCTGAATAAGTATCCCGATATAGCCGGCATGGTCGGTTTGTGGTCTTACAATGGCCCGGCGATTTTGCAAGCTGTAAGACCGGCGGGTAAGCTCGGCCAGATTAAGATCGTGTGCTTCGACGACGAACGAGCCACACTAGCGGCGATCAAAGAAGGAACAATCTTCGGTACTGTGGCGCAGCAGCCTTTCGAATACGGTTACCAGGCAGTGCAGATGGCGGGCAAGATCCTGAGAGGCGACCGTTCAGTCATTCCGGCGAGCAAAACGATTCTCATTCCCACAGTTGTCATCCAGAAAAATAACGTTGATGACTACACTAAGAAATTGAATCAGTTGCTGGGCATCACATAATAAAAAGGGCGACTGGGACGACTCGAACTCAGGACCGCGAACGGCAGCGACTGTGTGAAAACTCGATTCTTGATCATAACGAACGTCGGAGGGGTAAACCACCCTTCCCAACCTGAGAGACCTGCAAACTTGAATGACGTTGGCAGTCACTGAAGGCTTCCATTGGCATTTTTAAGAACATTGAGCACCCAACTCGGAAGTGTGATCATTCATGCACGCAAACCTCTCAGGTTGGGAAGGGTGGTT
>JALYTI010000398.1:872-3421 GCA_030854375.1 Acidobacteriota bacterium
TGCTGGGCATCACATAATAAAAAGGGCGACTGGGACGACTCGAACTCAGAACCGCGAGCGATCGAGACTGTGTGAAGCTCGATTCTTGATTTTAGTGAACGTCCGAGCGGGGGTAAACCACCCTTCCCAACCTGAGAGACTCGCAAACTTGAGTGTCGTAGTAATCTATTGCAAAAAACAATCTGTTAGCCTAAGCTCCCCGCTCGTAATCGTTAGAACAACTTCAGTTTGTCCCAGCTTTCCGTTAATGGGCTTCGGCCACGACTATCAACACAACTGTGCAGGCTCTATGACGTCGCAAGGCAGCAAAACGACAAAGCCAGGTGACTTCCTTAACTCATGATCGCCGGTACCGAATGGATCGTAGACGCTAACGGATGCAAGCCTGAAGCCTTGCGGGACCTCGCAGTGTTGAAGGCAGTCTTCCATCGAGTTGTTACTGAGTTGCGCCTGCAGATCGTCGACGAAATACGCTGGCACCAGTTTCCGCCGCCGGGTGGGCTGACCGGAATGGCTCTGCTGTCGGAATCTCATCTTACCTGTCATACCTATCCCGAATACGGACTGGCTACCATCAATCTCTATTGCTGTCGTTCCCGACCTGAGTGGCCCTGGGCTGAGTGCTTACGCGATTTACTCGGCGCCCAGGATGTGACCGTGCGTGCAATCGAGCGGCAGGCTGCAATGAATGAAATGCCACCGCTGGAACATCCACTTCAGTTTGCTCTCGCAAAAGAATCATGAGTGTGCTTGAGGCTAATTGTCCTGCATGCGGTGCTTCGATTTCGTTTAAGACTGGCTCCTCGATTGTTGTCGTCTGCGATTATTGCCACTCGGTAGTGGCCCGGACAGATCGAGCGCTCGAGGATCTCGGCAAAGTCGCCGAGGTGGTAGACACGGGGTCGCCGCTCGATGTTGGTCTAAAAGGAAAGCATCACGGCGTGGCTTTCGAATTAACCGGTCGCGCGCAGTTGGGGCACGAGGCGGGCGGCGTGTGGGATGAATGGTATGCCGCGTTTGCTGACGGCCGTTGGGGCTGGTTGGCCGAAGCGCAGGGACGCTTTTACTTCACCTTTGAGATTTCGTTCTCCAAAAACCAGGCGGTGCCCTCCTTCGATTCCCTTCAGCTTGGACATCCTGTGGCCTCGATCCCCGTTTCAATACCGCTAATCGTTGCTGAGAAAGGAACCGCTCGCACCGTAGCGGCCAAAGGAGAAATTCCATGGCGTTTGGTGCCAAACGAAACCTTTACGTACGCAGATCTCTCGGGGCCAAACGAAGCATTCGCAACTATCGACTATAGCGAGTCGCCCCCACTCCTCTTCATTGGCAAGGAGGTAACTCTTGGTGAGCTTGGCATTGCGGGTGCTCGCGTGCCAGCGCGAGAACCAAAGCGCACCACTGCCGCACAGCTCTCCTGCCCCAAATGCGGTGGACGCTTAGAGCTACGCGCCCCCGATAAGAGCGAACGAGTTACTTGTCCTAATTGCAGTTCATTGCTGGACATTCATCAAGGCCAGCTTAAATTTTTCCAGGCCCTCAAGCCGGGCGCGGTTCAGCCGTCCATTCCGCTGGGCGCAACAGGCGAGTTTAAAGAAGGCAAGTTTACCGTGATTGGTTTTGTAACACGCAGCGTTACGTTCGACCAGACCTATTATTGGTTTGAGTATCTTCTTTACAACCCTCAGATCGGTTTTCGCTGGTTGGTCCAAAGCGACGATCAATGGAGTTTTGTGAAATCCGTGCCACTCGGGGAAGTTTCAGAAGCTCTCGATAGTGTAAGGTTTCAAGGCAAGCAATTCAAAATATTTCAGGACGCAACCGCGACCGTCGAGTATGTCACCGGAGAGTTTTACTGGAAGGTTGCCAAAGGCGAGCAAGCTCGAGCCATCGATTACATTTGCCCACCTGAGATGATCTCTATCGAACTGACGACAATAATCCCGCAAGAAACCTATGACTCTTCGGGCAGCACTCCGATTGGCTGGGCCCATACAACAAAGAAAACAAGCGGATCAGGGGAAATCAACTGTTCGCTAGGGACATATTTGACTCCGGCTGAGGTTGAGAAAGCATTTGGCATTAGCGACTTGCCACGTCCGAGCGTGGTTGCGCCCAATCAGCCTAATCTACACAAGGGTGTAGGAAAATATTGGCTCGCATTTGCGGCTGTGATTGTCGTTTTGGGTGCGGTCTTTGCGGCGACGGCAAATCGCAGCCAGGTATTCCAGCAGGCCTATCAGTTTCAACCATTGGCTAACTCGGATGGCACACAGACGGTGTTCAGCGATCCCTTCACCCTGGAAGGGAGAAAGAACATCAAGATAACCGCAATTTCTCCTGTTGATAACAGTTGGGTCTATTTCGAGGGAGATTTGATCAATCAGGATACAGGCGTGGTCCAGCCATTTGCGATGCCGGTCGAGTATTACCACGGGGTAGAAGATGGCGAGTCGTGGTCAGAAGGAGACCAGGCCACGAACGTATTTCTCTCGGCTCTACCAGCCGGCACATACACGCTGCGGCTTGAAGGTCAGTGGGAGCAGTGG
>JALYTI010000047.1 GCA_030854375.1 Acidobacteriota bacterium
GACAGGTAGAAGTTTTTGCTACTTACAACTGAATAACAACTGAATAGGCTCAACGACGCGGGCATTAACCAGCGTCGAGCCAACGGAGTAATAAATTTCCATGAGTTCATCCATCGCACAAAACATTGAGGCGCTTTGCCAGGAGCAAGGGATCGAGCGAGATCTTGTTATCGACGCAATGAAGGAAGCTGTTCGGGCTGCCGCGAAGAAACAGTTTCGCTCCGGAGAAGATATCCAGGTGGACTGGAATCCCGATACCGGCATCGAGCTTTCAGCCACCAAAGTGGTTGTCGACGAAGTCGCCAACGCGGCAACCGAATTGTCGATCGATGAAGCTCGCGAACTGGCGGGTGAAGAGGTTGAATTAGGCGACGCTCTCCTGCTGCCCTTGCCGATGGAGGAACTTGGCCGCATCGCTGCCCAAACCGCGAAGCAAATATTGTTTCAAAAAGTTCGTGACGCAGTACGCAGCAACGTTTACGAACAATACATCGACAAGATTGGCGACCTGGTCAATGGTTATGTGAAACGGTTCGAACGCGGCAACATCATCGTTGACCTGGGAAACCTCGAAGCCATCCTGCCCCGTTCTCAACAATCGCGCGGCGAACAGTGGAATCAAGGCGAAAGAATTCGCGTAGTAATCAATAACGTCTCCAAGGAATCCAAGGGACCTCAGGTAGAAGTATCGCGCACCTCTCCGGAGCTGTTGCTGCGTTTATTTGAGATGGAAGTGCCCGAGATCTACGACGGGACCGTGGTAATCAAATCCGCCGTACGCGAGCCGGGCGAACGCGCCAAGATAGCGGTCACTTCAAATGAGCGCGATGTTGACCCTGTTGGCGCTTGCGTGGGCATGAAGGGGTCTCGCGTTCAGGCCATCATCCGCGAGCTGCGTGGAGAGAAAATCGACATCATCGAATGGTCAGACGAACCTTCCGTGTTTGCAGCTAATGCATTGTCGCCCGCCAAGGTCAATCAGGTCCGCATTACGGACATTGAAAATCGGCAAATGGAAGTGATCGTAAACGAAGATCAGCTTTCGCTGGCGATCGGCAAGCGCGGGCAGAACGTCCGACTGGCAACAAAACTGGTGGGGTGGAATATCGACATTCGCAGTGAAGAAGAGATTAAGCGTGAGGTCTCCGAACAGATGGGCGCGCTTATCGCTTCCGGCGAGTCGGTACCGCTTTCAGCTATCGAAGGAGTGACCGGGCAGCAAGCTGACGTCCTGGCAGAACATGGTATTAACGACATCGGTGCGCTGGCTCAAACCTCGGTTGACGATCTGGTGGAGTTTCTCGATCTGAGCCTGGATGAAGCCGAAGTCATTCTAAACGCCGCCATTGCAGTCGTTGCGCTGCGTGACAAGACCTTGCACGGAGGAGAAGAATCCGTCGAAGAGGGTGAAGCCACCAGCCCCCACGCTGTTTCCGCAGAGCTCGACGAGACAGTTGACGCTGGTGAGGTTGAACCGTCGAGGGCAATGACCGCTAAAGGGTACGACGAGGCGGTTGAAACAGGAGTGCCGTTTACGGCCGAACCGGAAATACTGGCGAAAGAGTCAGCCGATCCCGTGGCGCTCACTGAAGTTGAAGAATCTACGGAGGATGAGATCATCCTCCAGGAAGCAGGACGCGATCTGCGACCTGATACGATCGTACCTTCACCCGATATTACGTCCGCTGAGGCTGCTGCGCTGGAGAGTGTAGAGGCGCTTGTGAGGAAGGACGATCTCGCCGCCGGCGAAGCAACTGACGTGCAAACATCTGCTCCCGCAGTTTTAGAAAATGCTGCATCAAGCGAGAGCACTGACGAAGAGAAGCCGGATGCTTCCCGCGATGCGGCAAATTAGAATCAACCCAGTCGCCGGTCTAACCGGCGGGTTGCGTTGTCCGCTCAACTACCACCTCTACGCGTTGCGCTTCTGAAAGGACGCTTCAAAGGTGGTTAAGAGCGAAGGTTCTTTAAACCACTGAGAAGCCAGGACACCGGCGTCTTATTAGCGTCTGAGAAGGAGTGCATGACTGTTTCCTCTAAGATTCGTATTTATGATCTCGCCAAGGAGCTGAAGCTTGATACCAAGCGACTCATTGAAGAGGTGCGCCGCGAGGGTGTAGACGTCAGTGTCCCTTCCAACTCCGTTTCGAAAGAGTTGGCGGAGAAGATTCGCAACAAGTACTTCCCCAAGAAAGAGACCACCGCAAAGCGTGGCGTGCGAGTCGTCAAGCGAGCTGAGCGCGCGGTCGAAGAAGCACCGGCGTTGGAAGCTGCCGAGGCTGCTTTTGAGCCGGAGGCTGAAGTCGTTCCCGAAAGTGCGCAACCCGAAGTCACGCCTCCAACCGCAGCTCCAGACGCTGCCAAACCAAGCAAGACTGCAAGACTAATCAGGAAGTTGGCGCCCGCAGCTCGAGCGGAGAAACCCGCTGCTGACGCCGGCGCGCCCACCGCTCCACTCATCGAGACTCCAACTGAGATTGATGAGGCTAACGGGAGCGGCGGAGACACTGCAACTGCGCTGGACGCAGCATCCCCTGCAGCCTCGACCGGCTCAGCCGGAACAGGTTTACCACCGTCACGGCAGGTCAGAGTTCTCCGCCCCACGGTTGCCGCGCTGAACGCAGGGATTCGGCCTGGGGAGCGCGCTCCTTCTCCGGCGGTGCCCCCTTCCATAACTCCAAAGGAGCGGGTGGACCGCGGGACGCGGGTGAGAGAACGTACACCCCTCGCGAGAACCGAACGACTGGGAACGCCTGGAGAGACACTCACTCCGCAGACTACCTATATTCCCCCTCCGGATGCCGGGCGGCGACGATCGCGACGCACTCCTGCAAGAGGCGGGCGGAAGATGGAAGGCAAGGCCGGGCGCTTTGAGAAGGGCGACATTATTCCTCCACCCAAAGCCCTGTCGCTTGAAGATCGTATTGCCGGCAGGCTGGAATCGCCGGTGACTCCCGGCGAGATCAAGCCAGTTCGTATTATCGAGGGTTCGACCGTCAAGGAGTTTGCCGAGAAGCTCGGGATCAAACCAAAAGATGTCGTGACTCTTCTGTTGCAGCGCGGTGTATTTGCCACCATTAATCAGCCCTTGAATGATGATGTCGCAGTAGATCTCGGCAAGCGTTTTGGGTACGAAGTAACGTTCGTACCTTTTGAGGAAATGGTTGCCGAGGAGGAGTTCGAAGAACTGATCGCAACTGATGCTGACGATGTTGAATTGCCACGAGCTCCCGTCGTGACCGTGATGGGCCACGTCGATCACGGCAAGACTTCTCTGCTTGACGCTATTCGCGCAACAGAAGTTGCAGCTGGCGAAGCGGGGGGAATCACGCAGCATATTGGCGCCTACAGCGTACAAGTCCATAGTCCCGATAGTCCGGGTCAATTGCGCCGGGTAGTGTTTTTGGACACTCCCGGTCATGAGGCGTTCACGCTGATGCGCGCGCGCGGCGCAAAGGCTACGGACGTTGTGGTGTTGGTTGTCGCCGCCGACGATGGCGTCATGCCGCAAACGATCGAAGCGATCGAACACTCGCGCGCTGCAAACGTTCCCATCGTTGTCGCCATAAACAAGATCGACAAGCCTGACGCAAACCCCGATCGTGTCAGACAAGAGCTGGCCAAACAGGGTCTGTCGCCGGTTGAGTGGGGTGGAGAGACTGAAATGGTTCAAGTCTCGGCCAAGAAACGACAGAATCTCGAAACCCTGCTCGAGACGATTCTGCTTACTTCCGACATTCTTAATTTACGTGCCAGCCCCACGCGATTGGCTTCCGGGGTGGTGCTGGAAGCGAAGTTAGATCGTGGCCGCGGCGCCGTCGCGACGGTCCTGGTCCAACAAGGAACCCTTCGGGTGCACGAACCTTTTATTGTTGGCCAGATTTTTGGACGCGTGCGCGCGATGTTCAACGATAAGGGTGAAGCCATTACCGAGGCCGCCCCGGCGACGCCGGTTGAGGTGCTCGGCTTGCAGGGCGTGCCCCAGGCCGGCGAGAGCTTCCAGGTCGTCGCCGATATCGCTCGCGCGCAGCAAATATCCGGTCACCGGCAGATGGTGAATCGGCAGGCTACTCTACTGCAAACAACGAAGCGCGGTATCGAGGCCCTGGGAGAAAGTGAAGTTAAGGAACTGCTTGTCGTTATCAAAGCGGATGTCCAGGGTTCAGTCGAAGTTCTCAAATCCACGTTGCAGAAACTTTCTACCGATCGGGTGAAGGTCAAAGTAATCCGTTCGGGCGTAGGAGCAATTACCGAATCCGATGTGTTGCTCGCATCGGCCACTCAGGCCGGCTCGGCAGTTTCGGCAGTCGTCGTAATCGGCTTTAACGTCAGGCCGGGCGCGCGTGCATCTGATCTGGCGAAACAGGAAAGCGTCGATATCCGCCTGCATTCCATCATCTACAAAGTTGAGGAAGAGATTCGCGCGGCGATGATCGGCATGCTCGAGGCCATCGAGAAAGAAAAAATTATCGGCAAGGCAGATGTCCGCGAAGTCTTCCGTGTTCCAAAGGCCGGAGTAATCGGCGGGTCAATGGTGATCGATGGCAACATTCGACGTAATGCCCGTGCTCGTTTGATTCGTGATGGTGTGGTGAGCTGGGAAGGTAACATCACATCGCTACGTCGTTTTAAAGACGATGTGTCGGAAGTACGCGAAGGTTTTGAGTGCGGTATCGGCCTGGAAAACTTCAATGACCTAAAGGTGGGCGACCAGATAGAGGCTTATATCGTTGAGAAGGTCGCGGCCACTGAACTTTAGGAGGCAGACTGCAGGTGCAGGAGGCGGGTTTAAGAATTTGCCCTGCCGCCTGCTCCTGCCGCCTGCTCCTGTTTTACCCATGCGTCGCCCAGAGAGAGTTGCAGATATTCTTCGTGAGGAGCTCTCCCAGATTGTCGGATACGAACTGGAGGACCGGCGCCTTACGATGGTAACCGTCACCGACGTTCGCCTTTCTGATAACCTCAGGGATGCACAGGTTTTTGTGACCATTGCAGGAGACGAAGAGGAACATCGACTTGCGCTCAGCGCCCTGCGTCACGCGGTTCCTTACGTGCGAAAACAATTGAGCCTTTCCCTGAACCTTCCACGTACTCCAGACATTCATTTCGTGAGGGATCAAGTCGAAGAGAAGGGCGAACGTGTCGACCGCTTGCTGGAAAATATTGAACGGGAATGGAAGAGAGAAGAAAGGGATGAAGGATGAGGGATGAGGGATGAAGGCTGGAGAGAGCTAGTGGCTTTTTTCATCCTTCATCCTTCATCCCTCATCCCTTGATTATGCTTAGTCAAGTTGTTGAGTTGATCGAAGAGAAGCGAAGGTTTGCGATCACCTCGCACATTCGTCCGGACGGCGACAGTTTGGGTTCGTCACTTGGTCTTTACTGGTTGCTTCGTGCACTGGATAAAGAAGTCGAAGTGATCATGCGAGATCCCGTCCCTCACGCTTACCAGAAGCTGCCAGGAGCCAAGGAAGTACGAGTTACGCCGGCAGTTGACAGTTCTTATCACGCCGTCTTTGTTATCGAGTGCTCGGAGATTACGCGTCCCGGCCTGATCGGTCTGGAAAAGCAATTTGTCGTCAATATAGATCATCATTCAACTACCGCGCTTTTTGGCAAGATCAATTGGATCGACTCAACCGCGTCCGCGTGCGGGGAGATGATCTACAACCTGTGCAAGGCTACCGGCGTGCGGGTGACGAAAGAGATTGCCGAATGCTGCTACACCGCACTCATTACCGACACCGGTTCGTTTCATTACTCAAACACCACCGAGCGCACTTTCAAAGTTGCTTCTGAGCTTTTGCGCACGGGCGTGAAACCTGCCAAAGCCGCAGAGGCTGTTTTCGCGAGTTATCCCTGGAGCAGAATTCAGTTGATGGGCGCCGTGCTTTCAACCGCGCGTCGCGACTCAACCGGTCGTATCGCTTGCCTGCGTCATAGTCTTGAGATGCAGCACACCGCGGAGGCTTCAGACGAGGATGCGGATGGTTTTGTTAACTATCCGCTGACAGTTGGCGAGGTTGAGGCGGTGGCAATGCTCAAGGAATGCGAGCTTGGGGTTTACCGAACCAGCCTGCGATCCAAGGGCGACGTGAATGTAGCTAAGGTCGCTGAAAAGTTCGGCGGCGGCGGACATCGCAACGCAGCCGGATGCACCCTGCGAGGAACGTGGGAAGAGGCCGAGGAGAAAATTATCGCCTTGTTGCAGGAGGCAGTCGAGCGCGCGAATGGGTCGTCTGAGATTACCGAAGATGCGCTGCGCGATGTTGAGTAGAGAGTAGTTGGTCCGAAAACCCAAAGCATTTTCCATTTCTCATTTCACATTTTTCATTTGTCATTGAGGATCCGGTTATTCGACATCTCGGTGGTCATAGCTGGATTTGCTATCGCTTCCAGTTCTGTATCGAACTTTAATGATGACGGCTCGCAGTTCCAAATTGAATCCGGCAATGAAAAATGAAAAATGTGAAATGGAAAATGGTTTATTTGTTCATCTGACTTCTGACTTCTGACCTCTGACCTCTGGCGAAAATGTCTTCCAAGGAAAAACAATACAAATGGCGCCGCGAAGATTATCAGGAAAAGACACGCGGGCTACTCATCGTTCATACGGGCAATGGCAAGGGGAAAACCACTTGTGCTCTGGGGCTGATGATGCGCGCCGCGGGAAGAGGCTTGAAGTGTTGCATGATTCAATTCATGAAGTCGCGCAACGATCGATACGGCGAACATGAGTCGGCGGAAAAGCTGGGCATCGAGGTACACACGATGGGCGATGGTTTCACCTGGGATACGAAAAACCCGGAACAGGATCGCGCCACCGCCCGCGAAACGTGGCAGCTTTGCGTGGAAAAGATGCGTAGTGGCGACTATGACCTGTTGGTCTTCGATGAGCTGGTTTACGTGATGAGTTATGAGTTGTTGCCTGTTGATGAGATCCTGGACGAGTTCAAAAGCGTTCGCGCTTCACAGCCTGCGCTGCATATTGTGGTCACCGGTCGCGACGCGCCCGCGAAATTGATCGAGGCCGCTGATCTGGTCACGGAGATGACTGAAATTAAGCATCCATTCAACGCCGGCATCCGCGCCCAGCAAGGAATAGAGTTCTGAATCCGCGTGAGAGTTTTGGCTGCGATCGCTCAGCGGCTCTCCCTATCCCCCTGCTTCGTCCTTTATACTGTCTGTGCTAACCTCTGCCCCATCCAGGATAGGCTGATTCGAGAAAAGGTTATCGAACAATAACCAACTTGTTATGCCGTGGTTTAGCAAGAAAAGTAAGCAAATTGAGGCTGTTCCTCCCGAGGAACGCGTAGTCAAGACGGAGAATGTCTTCGTCAAATGTGATGACTGCGAAGCCCACCTCTACAAAGGCGAGCTCGAAGGATCGCTACAGGTTTGTTCCCACTGTGGTTATCACTTTCGCATTGGTGCTCGTGAACGCCTGTCGATGCTATTCGACGACGGTAAATACGAAGAGCTCGACGCCGAAGTCATTTCCATAGATCCCCTCGAGTTTGTCGACACCAAGCCCTATCCCGCTCGCCTCAAACAAGCAAAAAAGAGTTCCGGTCTGCCTGAAGCCATAATCAACGCACGCGGCAAGGTTGGCGATCATCTCGTCTTTGCCGGGGCAATGGATATGTTATTTATCGGGGGTTCGATGGGGTCCGCCGTTGGCGAGAAGGTCACCAGATTAATCGAGCGCGCGTTAAAAGAGCATGGCGCCGTAGTTATCTTCGCTGCTTCGGGTGGAGCGCGCATGCAGGAAGGCGCGTTGTCGCTAATGCAGATGGCCAAAATCGCCGCGGCACTCGCAGAATTAGATGAGGCCCGTCTGCCGTTTATCTCCGTGTTGACAGACCCAACGACGGGGGGTGTGACGGCGAGTTTTGCGACGCTTGGAGACATCATCATCGCTGAACCAAAAGCGCTAATCGGTTTCGCGGGACCGCGAGTGATCGAACAAACGATACGTCAAAAGCTGCCAAAGGATTTTCAAAAGTCTGAGTTTCTTCTGGAGCACGGCATGATCGACGCAATCGTCGACCGGCGTGAGATACGGGATTACATAATCAAGCTGCTCAACTTCATGTTGAATCCTGAAATCTCCAGCGAGTCGGCAATGGAACGGTTGCGTACTCGCGCCAGCTCGAGAAAGTGACGCGCCACTTCCTGTTTGCCTTCCTTGTCTCTTGATTCCCTCATGAACTTCGAGGAAACCAATCGCTACTTGTTTGGCCTGGGGCACGAAACACTTACGCTCAAGTTAGGCCTTAGAAACACGAAGCTACTGCTCGAAAGCCTTGGCAATCCTCACAAGTCTTTTGCGTCGCTGCAAATTGCCGGCACGAATGGTAAAGGTTCAACTGCTGTCGTTCTTGATTCAATTTGCCGTGACGCCGGAATTAATACTGGATTATTCACTTCACCACATCTGATTTCCGTCACCGAGAGGATAAGAATTGACGGGAACGAAATCTCTCAAGATAGCTTTGCTGAATACGCGAGCGAGGTACGTGTGGCCGCGGAGAGCCTGGTCAACCGCAGGAAACTGGACGCTCTGCCAACTTTCTTTGAACATATCACTGCCATCTCACTGCTCGCTTTCAAAAACGCCGGCATTACGTTAGCGATTCTGGAGACAGGATTAGGCGGGAGACTCGATGCGACTACTGTCGCCGGCGCTGAAATTGTCGCCATCACTCCGCTGGCACTTGATCACCAGGAACACCTGGGTGAGACGCTCGAGGAGATCGCCGGTGAGAAGGCTGCAATTATTCGCCGCGGCGTAACCGCGATAATTGCTGCGCAGCCACCACCCGCACTGGACGTCATCCTGCGACGCTGCGCGGAATGTGACGTCCAGCCAAGCGTGGATGAATGCCGAAGCGTAATCGAAAATGCCACAACTGACGGGCGTTTTAGAGTTACCTTTGAAACGAAGCAAGGGCAATACGAAAATGTGCTGCTGGGACTACGAGGGCGTCATCAGATCGTGAACGTCGCCGTTGCAATTCGACTGGCGGAGTCTTTGCGCAGACAGGGGTTCGAAATCCCAACACAATCAATCGTCAGGGGCATCGAAACGGCCCGCCACCCTGGAAGGCTGGAACTAGTTGAGGGCCAACCCTCGTTGTTGCTTGATGGTGCGCACAATCCGTCTGGTGCCCAGGCACTGCGGGAGTTTCTCGATGAGTTTGTGCATGTGCCGTTAACACTCGTCTTCGGCGCCATGAGAGATAAGAAGCTGGATGAAATTGCGGCAATTCTCTTCCCTGCGGCGCGGCACTTGGTCCTTACTGAGCCCAATAATCTTCGGGCGGCGCGTGTCGCTGATTTGCATCGCCTCGCCGCAACAATCGGCGACCAAAAGAACAGTCTTGCGGCGCCCTCAGTAAGCGAGGCGCTCCGCCAGGCGAAAAACGTGACTCCACACGATGGCCTCATTTGCATCACGGGCTCCCTTTATCTGGTAGGAGAAGTGAAAGCGATATTGAACTCGACATTGTTGTCGAAAGTGGCTAGCTAGTCATTGAGTACGCTTGAAGCGCCAGGGGCGCGGAATGTAAC
>JALYTI010000399.1 GCA_030854375.1 Acidobacteriota bacterium
AGCTCATGTTGATTCTATTGCAGTACTGCCATTCGAAAACAAAAGCGCCCAGTCCGACAGCGAATACCTCGCAGATGGTCTAACGGAGAGTCTTATTTACCGTTTGTCGCAATTCTCAAATCTGAAGGTCAGCCCACGTAGTTCAACTTTTCGTTATAAGGGGAAAGATATTGACCCGATCAAAGCGGGAACGGAGCTCGACGTCAATGCCGTCTTATCGGGCCGGATAGTACAGCATGGAGACGACCTGACCATTAGCGCCGAACTGACCGACGTTCGAAACAATAAGCAGCTCTGGGGTGAACAGTTCGTTCGCAAGATGTCAGATCTACTTGCGACACAGAGGGAGATCGCCCAAGAGATTGCAGAAAAACTAAATGTGAAAGTTTCGCGTGACGAGCTGGCTGGTTCAAGCAAGCATTACACTGAGAGTAACGAGGCATACCAGCTTTATCTTCACGGCCGTTACGAGTGGAACAAACGAACTGGCGAGTCGCTCGATAAAGCTATTGATTATTTCAACCAGGCAATCGCCGAAGATCCGAGGTTCGCGCTGGCATATGCCGGTTTGGCAGATTGTTACGTAGTACCGGCGAACCCTCAGCCGCCGAAAGAAAAAATGCCTAAGGCAAAGGCAGCAGCAATACGCGCGCTGCAGATAGACGACACTTTGGCCGAAGCGCATACATCGCTGGCACGCGTGCTGGCGGTTTACGATTGGGATTGGGACGCTGCCGAAAAGGAATTTCAGCGGGCCATCGAGCTGAATCCGCGTTATGCAGTAGCTCATCAGTGGTACGGTGGCTACTCCGAAACCATGGGTCGCAACAAAGAGGCCATCAGCGAGAGAAAACGGGCAGTGGAACTGGATCCGTTTTCACCGATCATCAATTTCGAACAGGGACTTGGATTCTACTACGGCCGCGAGTACGACAAAGCGATAGAGCAATATAAGAAAACACTCGAGCTTGATCCAAGCTTTCCTCCCGCGTACGGAGAGCTTCCGTCTGCTTATGGTTTAAAGGGCATGTATGACGAGGCGATAGCTGGTTTTCAAAAAGGTATTTCAATAAAGGGCAGCGGTTCGGAGTGGTTCTTCTCAATGTCCGGGCTGGGCTATGTTTATGCAGTATCCGGAAAAAAGGCGGAGGCGCTGGCGATAATCAACGAGCTACAGCGTTTATCAGAGCGACAATATGTACCGGCAGACCGTGTGGCTATTATTTACGCAGGCCTCGGTGAAAAAGACCAGGCTTTCAGCTGGCTTGAGAAGGCCTATGAGGAACATTCCTTTAATATCGTGACGTTAAGAGTGGAACCAAGATGGGACTCCATTCGTTCTGACCCACGATTTGCAGAACTCATGCGGAAGATCCGGCTTCCGCAGTGAAATTGAATTCAGCAACTTTCTCGCCTTATTACTGACGACGAGCCTCATGCCATCTGTTACCAGCCGATCGTAAGCTGGCGTGCAGCCGAGTACCCAACAGCAGTTTTGTGATGAGCGTGTTAGAGGCAGCTCTTTGCGAAGCTGAACCATTAACCGACGTAATAGTTTCTCGATATACCTCCTTTAATCTGGCGACTAGCTCAAAAAATGTATCCACCGGAAAACGAGGCTACCGCATCGCTTTTGACAACGACCGTCTCCAGTGAATACCGCGATCGGTTCACACGGTAGCTTCGGTGACCGCGTTTTGGTTTTCGTGTTTCGCCGCTTTGACCGGGGGGTTCACTCTTGGGTCACTCCCTTGGCGAAACAGGCCCGAATTTGGGTGAACCCACACTAACGCAAGATATCGGAAACGCTAATGAAACCGCATATACCAGCATCCACCCGAACGAGGAAAACAGGCTCTTCAAGACTGCAAAACCTTTATTCATCGGTTCGATTCCGATCGCCTCCTCCAATCCTCAACAACTTACATTCGGCAGCCTCGCTTCGACTCGGACTTTCTGTGCGGGGAATGTCGACCGGATCTTTGAAAAGGCTTTTAGCGGTAAGTAGTCAGTGCAGTGCCACCACTAACGCACGTGGATGTGCGCCGATAGCAAGGGCTATCTCATTAGGGCTTTGCGGACCGGGCGAGCCCATTATGGGATCGCCCGTTGCGCTCCATTTGCTCCGCCGGCCGGTGCATCTTGGTTGGTCAAGGGTGTTATTTAAGGATCACTTCGCGCATGAACTTCGTGCCCATGACATCTCGAATTTTCGACCGATCCATATACCCTTGCATACCCTTTTGGTCGTCAATCCCAGTAGCCTGACGAAGCACTTCGTCTGCTTTCTCCTGATTCTTCTCAAGTGAGGCAAAACTATCGTATTCACGCAGGATCAGCATATTCCAACCACTATCATCATCCTGGCCGCGTAAAATCTTGTAGGATTTCATGAAGCCATTCTTGATCGAAATTTCAGATTCCTTCTTCAGTTGCGTGTCCAGGTATTCCAGATAAGCTTGATCCATCCCTGGATGGATTCTGATCGTGGTTACACCCCACACCGAGCCCGGGGTGAAGTATTTGTGGACCTGTCCATAGACTGAAACAGCAAGCAGGAGCAGAACTGAGACGAGCGAAGAGAGAATCAGTTTGTGTTTATTTTTCATGGGAGTTTCCTTTCCACCTGGGGACTTGAAGGCTCAATAGACAAAAGGGCTTGTGCTAATAGAGCCGGGTTGATGTGCAGCTAGATGGCTACAAGGCTAGACAGCCAAACCTTTGAACGTGGGCGAACGATATTTGAATCAAATGGTCGAGTCAATCCTTTTCAGGTCCTGGTTGTGATCCTGGAAGTTTGACTGTAGTAAAAAACCTGGCTACCAGTTTTCACGAGTATCATTCCTTTATCATTGCCTTCGCGAGTTGACCTTTTACCACTTCAAGGCATAGAGCACTTCGAAGGTGGACCATACAGTGGTGTGTGAATGAGTTCAAGCTGCTCTTGAACTTGAAAATTCTGAGACCAAGAAAGACCCAGAAAACTAGAATTAGAATCGAGTCTGCAACCGCGGTATACCGTGTCTGAGTTAATGCAAGAATCCTATCATCGGCGCGGCTTCCTCTGCATCGTTGGGCTTGAACGGGTGACTGCAAGAATAGCGACTAGGGGGATGCAAATTAGTGTATACTGCGGGCCGCAAAGTCAAAATAGAGAACACGGTTACTTCCACTCTTTCCTCTGTGGAATTCCTCAGACTGTGTTACCTCACGATAATATTTTTCACATTGAAACCTACAAAGGAGATCTTATGGCACATCGGAAGCATTTGAAGACCTTCGCAACTGCAGGCTTGATTGCCGCGGCTCTCGTCGTAACGCTGACTTATTCTCCAAGGGGAAAGGCCGCAGACGGAGAGGACAATAGAGGCGAAGGGGACGATAGCGACCCAAGGATTCAGAGG
>JALYTI010000400.1 GCA_030854375.1 Acidobacteriota bacterium
CACGGGCACTGATCGGGTTACGCGTGAGGCGAGCGAAGCAAAACTTTACGCAACCGAGGCAGCTTGCCGGATCATCGACAATGCGGTGCAAATTCACGGCGGCGCAGGACTCGTGCGTGGAAGCGTGGTTGAGCGGCTTTACAGAGACGTTCGCGCGCTGCGAATTTATGAAGGCACGTCTGAGATACAGAAGTTGATAATCGCCGGACAGCTTTTGAAAGAACAAATTTGAAGGAATAAAACGACATTCTTGTCTGTAAGTTTCGGTTGTCTTCGGTGGTGGCAGTTTGTCCGTACTATCTCATTAGCACCGTCGCTTTTAGCGCGGTGAATATAGTGTCCGACAGAATCGGAAACCGTTTTAAACGGTTTCCCTTTCGAACACAATCACTAATCCACCGGGCTAAAGCCACGGTGCTAATAAGAAAGACCGCCGAGATTCAAACTGAACAAAATAACTTCCCTTCCAGAGACAGGCAGGAATGCCTGTCCTATTTCTGAATGAAGATCAACATTATTGGTGGAGGGCCCGCAGGATTGTATTTTGCAATCCTGATGAAGAAGGCGAACGCGGCTCATCAGATAGCAGTTTACGAGCGTAACGGGCCGGACGATACATTCGGCTGGGGTGTCGTGTTCTCGGGAAAGACGTTAGCGAATCTGCGTAACGCTGATGAAGAATCGCATGCAGAAATTACTCGAGCGTTTGAGGCCTGGGACAATGTCGATGTGGTGCACGCGCAGGAAAAGATCTCAATCCATGGAAACAGCTTTTCCGGGATCAGTCGCCTTCAACTGCTAAAGATATTGCAGCGGCGCTGCGAACAACTGGGTATCAAATTGCTTTTCCGGACTGAGGTGCCGGACGCGGATTTGCTACGCGCTAGCGATTTACTGGTAGCAGCCGATGGTGTTAACAGCACGATAAGGAGACAATACTCAAATCACTTCATTCCTCGCCTGGATGCACGTCCGAATCGTTACATCTGGTTCGGTACGAACAGACTATTCCACGGTTTGACGTTGACGTTCCGGGAAAACAAAGCCGGTGTTTTCGCTTCTCATTCTTACAAGTTCAACAAGACCACCAGCACCTTCATCATCGAATGTGACCAGGAAACCTGGGAAAGGGCTGGTTTCGCGACAATGAGCGACTCGGAAACACGCGACTACCTCGAGAACGTGTTTGAAAAGGATTTAGCGGGCCAGCCATTACTCTCAAATAATTCGAAATGGATCAGTTTTCTGTTGGTGAAAAACGACAAATGGTTTTTTGAGAATGTCGTGCTGATTGGCGATGCATTGCACACGGCCCACTTCTCGATCGGATCCGGCACTAAGCTGGCGATCGAAGACGCGATTGCCCTGGCTGAATGTTTCCGAAAGACAGCGAGTGTTGGCGATGCGCTTGCGGCATTTGAGTCAACGCGCAGGCCGGTGATCGAAGAGTATCAGGCGGCGGCCTTCGAAAGCATGCGGTGGTTTGAGAATGCTGGACAATACATGCACTTGAGTTCAATGGAGTTGGCTTATTCGTTAATGATGCGCAGTGGGCGCGTTGATCGCGACGCGTTGCGGCAGAGGGATCCGGAATTCATCGCGCGGTACGAGCAAGTGCGGGAGAAAGGGACAGGAGGAGTGTAAGGTTTGTCCTCGAATTTCGATGACAAAATGAGAAATGATGAATGGAAAATTTTCCATTTCTCATTTCACATTTTTCATTTTTCATTGAAGACGCGCAATAGGCAATCTGCTCCTGCGAATGCGCGACAGTACATGCACTTGAGTCCCTTGGAGTTGGCTTATTCCTTAATGATGTGGAGTGGCCGGGTAGATGCGGACACGTTGCGGCAGAAGATCCGGAGTTTATCGCCCGCTATGAGGCCGCGAGCAAGGGAGGAGGAGGCAGGCGGCAGGAGCAGGAAATCCGTCGCAGTTTCGATGACAAATGAAAAATGTGAAATGATATATGAAAAATTTCCCATTTCTCATTTCACATTTTTCATTTTTCATTGAAGACGCGCGATAGGCAATCACTGCCTCTGCTCCCCGCCGCCTGCTCCTGCCGCCTGCTCCTATCTTTTCCACTCTGGAGCTAGCAATCTTCGACGGCCCTCATCAACCGTGGCAATCCCGGTTTCGTCCAAACTAACGCGATCCCAAAGCTTGCAGGTTACCGGACGATGCGCCTGGTCCAGCGCTTCGCAATAGTTCGTGTAAGTGCACCGTCTGACTTCATCGCCCCGTCCGAGTTTCACCTTCACAAACCAGTCTGGATCAGCAAGCGCCTGACGCGCCAGACCAACAATGTCTGCATGGCCGCGTTGGAGGATCGCCTCAGCTTGTTCGAAAGTACCTATGCCCCCCGTTGCTACGATTGGGGTCTTGAATCCGGCGCCGTTCACAGCTCGTTTGATCGCGGCAACCAGTGGGACACTACGACCAAAAGGGCCGGTCTCGTCAGAAAGAACTGTCGGCATACATTCATAGCCGCTTTGGCCGGTGTAAGGATAAACCGCCTGCCCAACTTTCGGCTGCTGCGCGTCCTCAAACTTTCCGCCTTTCGAGATGGAAAGAAAATCGAGGCCCGCGCGAGCAAACTTCACTCCAAAATAAACGGCATCGTCAATACGATTGCCGCCGGGTATCACTTCGTCACCCAGAAAGCGAACGCCGACGACATAATTATCCCCGACCGTTTTGCGCACGGCTCGATAGACTTCGAGCGGCAAGCGCACGCGATTTTCGCGCGAGCCTCCGTAACCGTCATTGCGATCATTCAGCGCGCTCAAAAATCCTGCCATCGTGTATGCATGTGCGTAATGGAGTTCTACTCCATCAAAGCCCGCTTCTCGCGCTCGGCGTGAGGCATCCGCAAAAATGTTTGGGAGTACTTGCGGCAACTCCCGCACGTGTGGGAGTTGCATGTCAGTCACGTGTTCGCGATAACCGAAGCCAAGTGATTCCAGCTCGCGCGCGTCGAGGGCGCTATCGATAACTTCTTCATCAGCACTGCGGAGAAAGTCACGCACCTCCTGCTCAGCAGCACTGATCCAATGCGAGTCTCCTGTAATCTGCGCCAGCGCGCGGCGGTGTCGATCATTTACTTGCAGAAAGCGGGCAAAATATTTTTCTCTTTCAGGCCGGCGCTTTACTGAAAGGAAGTCGATGATTTGGATAAGAAGACGAGTCTCACCCCGGCTTGCATCTTTGACGGTTTCGACGAGCTTCCTGAGACCTGGTATGAAACGATCGTGACCTATGCGCAGCAACGGACCACTGGGAATGTCGCGAACGCCGGTCGCTTCGACCACCAGAACTCCGGGTCGTCCTTCCGCAAAACGCCGATACCAATCGAGGTTTTCCTGCGTGACAAAGCCATCTTCCGTAGCTCGCCAC
>JALYTI010000401.1 GCA_030854375.1 Acidobacteriota bacterium
CCGGTAGCGACTCCGAGGCCCAATCCGGCCGTGCGAGACGCGACCCGTCCGCCCGGCTCGGAGACGCAAAACACCGCGCCTCCGGGAACTCAGCAAGCAGCACCTCAGGCACCGCCCGGAATTCAGCAGCCGCCACCGCAAGTGCCTCCGGGAACGCAGCAAGCCGTCCCCAAAGCGCCCCCGGGAACCGAACCAACGGCTCCGCAGTCTGTTCCGGCAAACCTGAACGCGGCGCCTCCGAGTGAGTCGCCGACACCGACAATTGATAACTTGTCTGTCCAGGAACCGCCCGAACCTAACTTCCCCCAGGTCGACAGGAAGCCTTTACCACCGCTTCCTAATATGACCCGACTGGGCGTCACGAGCGACAACACGCTGACGCTTTCGCTCACCGACGCCGTAAAACGAGCGCTTGAAAACAACAACGAGATCGAAGTTGCGCGCGATGACGTGCGGTTTGCGGAAACACAGCTGCGATCACTCGAGGGAATCTTCGACCCGATTTTTAGCATAACGCCACAGATCGACAAGCGCATTATCCCGGTGCAAAACGTCTTTGCTGGAGCCGGCACTTCTGGTCAGGTTTCCAACACCGTGTTTACCCTGAGTCCGACAGTCACTAAACAATTCGGAACGGGTGGCGGTAATTATCAACTTAGCTTTAGCAATAACAAGACAACAACGAGTGCTACCAACAGCACTCTGAACCCTTTCTATTCTTCGAATCTGGCTTTGACCTTCACGCAGCCATTGCTACGTAATCGTTCAGTCGACAACAACCGCAGGCAGATTCGAATTCAAAAGAAACGCCTGGAACAGTCAGATGCCGATTTTCGTCTGCGCACTATCGACGTGATCACACAGGTGCAGAGGGCCTACTGGGATTTAGTTTTCGCATTGCGCGATCAGCAGAACCAACTTGAGAATCTCAATTTGACTCGCGAAAACCTGAAGAATGTTGAGGCCCAGATCGCGGTTGGCGTGAAGGCGCCGCTGGAAAGAGCGGAAGTGCAAACCGAACTTGCTAATCGCGAATCGGCCCTGCTCTTGGCCGTTCAAAGTGTCTCAGTGGCTGAGAACAACCTCAAACAGCTAATCGTAAAGGATCCTACTGCACCGGAATGGGCGGCACAGATCACGCCTACTGATTCGCCCAGATTCGATGCAACCCCGGTGAATCTGATTGATGCTTTGAAGCAGGCGCGCGAAAACCGACCGGAGCTGCGAAGGCTGCGATTACAGAATGAGATTAACACCATCGACATTCAGTATTTCAAGAACCAGGCCCGGCCACAGATCGATCTTGAAACTACCCTGGCGACGACCGGCCTGGCTGGAACTGCGAAAGCAACCATCGCTCCCGGTACACTTGTTCCCTTGATTTCGGGCGATCCGAACTTCGTTTCCAATGCGTTTCTGCTTACCCAGATCCAGGACATTCAGAGACGAGCCGGCTTTCCCGTTGCCGATCCTCCCCTTGTCGCCACACCCAATCTTGCTCCATCGGCGCTGGTTGGAGGGTATGGAAAAGACCTCAGCAACCTGTTCGGCTTAAACACGTATAACGTCACGGTCGGCGTCGCCATTCAGATTCCATTCAAGAATCAAACTGCGAAAGCAAATCTTGCGGGTGCACACATCCAACAGGAGCAACTTGAAGCGTCGATGCGCTCGCAGGATCAGGTAATCGAAGTTGACGTTCGCAATTCGGCGCAGGCTGTAGAAACTTCCCGTCGACGAGTTTTGTCGGCAAGAGAAGCAAGAATTAATGCCGAGCTGCAACTTGAGGGAGAACAGCGACTCTATCAGGTTGGCCGTTCAACTACATTCTTTCTCTTTCAGCGGCAGAACGCCCTGACAAACGCGCGGAATTCTGAACTGCGCGCTGAAACCGATTACAACAAGGCGCTCGCCGATCTGCAGCGCGCGACGTCAACAACCCTGCGGGCCAATAACGTGATCGTCGATACGCCCACTCCTTAATATCGGTCCTAGAAGTTTGGAGTACAAGCTTTAGCTTGCTGCTCGCGAGGTGGCGCAACCTGAAGGTTGTACTCTGAACTTCTAGACTACGGGCCCTTGCACAAAAAGTTGTACAACTAGTCGTGAAGCGCAAGCATAACAACGGCTCTGCGGCTTTGCCGCCACACAGTGCGGTAAGGCTCCGCCTTACCGGAACAACTTTTAATGATTTGGGAGGCTACGCCTCCGGTTAATGAGGCATAGCCTCAGGAAGAAATAACATAGCCGCCGGAAAGGCGAAGCCTTTCCGCACTGTGCGGCGGCAAAGCCGCTGGCGCTGGTTCCGGCAGTTTGCGTTATTCCTGGGTTTTCGATTTGCGATTTCAGGTTTGCGATTGCTAAGGTAACACCGGCAAACGAGCAATTGCAGACTGTGAATCTCAAATCGTGAAGATCTCCGCGACCATCATCGTTCACAACGAAGAACTTAATATCGCAGCTGTTTGTGAAACAGTTTCCTGGGCTGACGAGATTGTGATCGTCGATTCCGACTCGGTCGATCGTACCGTTGAAATTGCGCGTCAATACACAGACCGCATCTTCAATCGAGAGTTTAAGGGCTACAAAGACAAACACGAATTTGCTGACTCCCAGGCGACCGGTGATTGGATCTTCTGGATTGACGCAGACGAGCGCCTGACGCCGCAGCTGCGTGAAGAAATCAGAGAAGTGCGCCAACGCGATCCCGCAACCTTACCTGCCGGTTTTCGTCTTACCCGCCGCACACACTATCTTGGCCGCTGGATCAATCATTCCGGCTGGTATCCTGATTATCAATTACGCCTTTACCAAAAAGCCCTAAGTTACTGGGACGGAGTCGCCCCGCATGAAACGGCGCGTGTTCGGGGACAAGTAGAGAATCTCAGCGGCGAGTTGTTGCACTACACGACACGTTCTTTAAGTGAACACCACCAGGTTCTCGACGCCTACACAACTCTTGCGGCCGATTACCATCACAGCAAAGGCAAGCGAGTTCGCGGCAGCGACTTGTTCATCCTGCCCGTGGTGACCTTCATCCGCACCTATATCATTAAGCAAGGCTTCCGCGATGGCGTACAGGGATTAATCATTGCGATGTTTACTGTCTACGGCGTCTTTCTGAAGTATGCGAAAGTGTGGGAGAAGACTAACTGCGTAAAAGCGTCGGATTTTGCCGGACTCAAGCGAGAAGATTCATAAAATACTCCTAAAAAGTCAGCCGGCAATAATGAGCGTCTTCTTCCTGGGCGGGCCGCTTCACCGGCAAGAAATCTGATGTGAATGTTGAAGCCCGCGAAGGTCAGTGTCGCTTTCAACCTCAACGATGAAAACAGTGATTCTTTGTGGTGGCCTGGGAACGAGATTGGGAGAACACGGCGCCGCGGTTCCCAAG
>JALYTI010000402.1 GCA_030854375.1 Acidobacteriota bacterium
GCGCTTTCTAAAGCACTGGGCATCCAGCACGAGCATCATGAAGTGGTTGGCGTCGACAAGGCCTCTATCAAGGCACGTATTCGTGAAATGAAGAAAAAGCGCGACGAAGCTCTGGCAGCGCATGATAGTAAGCAGCTTAAGGTTGTCCGCCGGACAATCCACAGTTTGAAAAGACAGATACACAAGGCGACCGTCTGATAGTCCAGACTACATTGACTTTAGCAGCGAAGTGACATAAAAACTGCTCGGCATTTACTGCCTTCCACTCAAAACTTTTACGAAATGAGGTAGCTAATGAAGAAAGCTATCAGCATAAGTGTCAACGGTGTCACTTACCAGCATGAGGTGGAGCCTCGTCTGTTGTTGGTCCACTATTTGAGAGACGTGCTTGGGCTAACCGGAACTCATATTGGGTGCGAGACGTCGCTGTGTGGTGCTTGCACGATTGCGATCGACGGCCAGGCCGTTAAGTCGTGCACCATGTTTGCAGTGCAGGCAAACGGCGCCGAGATTACGACGATCGAAGGTCTTGCGAAGAATGGCGAACTCCACCCCGTGCAGGAAGGATTCTGGGAACGACACGGGTTGCAATGCGGCTACTGCACGCCGGGAATGATTATGACAGCCGCCCAACTCATTGATCGCAATGCCACCCCTTCGCGAGAAGAGATACGTCACGGCCTTGAAGGGAATCTCTGCCGCTGCACGGGCTACCAGCACATTGTGGAAGCTGTTGAGTATGCGGCTAAGGCGGCGGCTGGAAAATGAGTCCGGGTTGGTGCGCGCACTGGTCTGCTCAGCAAAACACCGCGACAAGTCCCGCCTCTGAACGACCTCTCTGGAGAGAATATGGCTAAAAAATACGTTGGGCAGCGCGTAAAGCGAACAGAAGATCCGCGACTCATCAAGGGACTAGCACACTACGTCGATGACATTCGGCTTCCTGACACTCTGCACGTCGCGTTTGTCCGTTCCGTTTATCCACATGCTCGAATCCAGGGTATCGACGCCAGTGAGGCACTGAAGCTGCCCGGTGTTGTCGCCGTTTACGTTGGCAAAGACGTTGCCAAGGTTGGATCTGTGCCGTGTGCCAGCGCTCTGCCGGATTTGAAGGTCCCGGATTATCGCGTGCTGGCGCAGGATAGAGTTTACTTTGTGGGCCATCCTATCGCAGCCGTAGTCGCAACTGATGCATACATTGCGCGCGATGCCGTCGAACTGGTGATGGTCGACTATGAAGCCCTGCCTGCGGTAGTTGATGTTGAAGAGGCCGCGAAAGGCAAGACTGTCATCCATGAAAGCTTTGGTGACAACATCGCTTATAAACTGACTGCCGGTGAAGGCGATATCGACGCCGCCCTCGGGAACGCCGACCACGTAATTAAGCAACGCATTGTCCATCAAAGGCTCGCCCCGATTGCCATGGAAGGCCGCGGCGTTCTGGCGCGTTATTTTCCGGGTGAAGAAGAGCTTACTGTGTGGACGTCTACCCAGATTCCACACTTGGTTAGAACGCAGCTCGCGCTAATGATCGGCATCCCCGAAAACAAGTTGCGCGTGATTACACCCGAAGTCGGTGGCGGTTTCGGATCGAAGCTTAATGTCTATGCCGAAGAGGCCCTGCTTGGTTGGATTTCAATGCAGTTGGGGAAACCGGTTAAGTGGATTGAAGGCCGCCGTGAAAATATTCAAGCGACGATCCATGGCCGGGGGCAGGTTGGATACGTTGAGATTGGTTGTAAGAAGGATGGGACAGTTACCGGTCTTCGCTATAACGTCTTCGCCGATCTCGGCGCTTATCACCAACTGCTGACCCCGGCTATACCAACCTTGACTGGATTAATGCTTTCCGGTGCTTACAAAATTCCAGCTATACAAATCAACGTTACTGCCTGCTTCACGAATAAAATGGCCACCGACGCGTATCGTGGTGCCGGCCGGCCGGAAGCTACTTACGTCGTTGAACGCGGGATGGACCTCGTTGCGGCTGAACTGGGAATTGATCCGGCGGAAGTCAGGCGCAAAAACTTTCCGACGCCGGCTGAGTTTCCCTTTCACACGGCCACCGGTCTGGACTACGACAGCGGTGACTATGAAACGGCATTGAACAAAGCCCAGGAAACTATCGGCTACGCAAAGTTGCGAGCGGAGCAGATCAAAGCTCGCGAGGAAGGAAGATTGCTTGGTATTGGTATCTCAACCTATGTCGAGATTTGTGCACTTGGACCATCGCAGGCCATGCCCGCCGGGGGTTGGGAAAGCGCGACTGTACGAATCGAGCCCACCGGAAAAGTGACTGTACTGACCGGTGCCTCCCCGCACGGCCAGGGCCAGGAAACTTCCTTTGCCCAAATTGCTGCCGACGAACTTGGGGTCGATCTCAACGACGTCACCGTGATTCATGGCGACACCGGAATAGTCCAATACGGAATTGGCACGTTTGGGAGCCGGGCAACCGCAGTGGGCGGCACCGCAGTACTAATCGCGATCCAGAAATTAAAAGAGAAGGCAAACAAAATCGCCGCTCATATGCTTAAGGCCGATGCGTCCAGTATGGCTTTTGAAGGCGGACGTTATTCAGCGGCCACCGCCCACGCGGCTGCCGCCGGTCACTCAGATCCCGTGGTGCCGGTTGGCGAAGCGCCGGCCGGAGCGCTTCCCGAACCTCACACTGAAGGAAAGACAAGCCTGACAATCCAGGATGTCGCGCTGGCTGCATACCTTGCCAGAGAACTCCCACCAGATACCGAGCCTGGTCTTTCAGCTACATACTTTTTTGAGCCCAAGAATTTTACTTTTCCTTTTGGCACTCACATCGCCGTCGTTGAGATCGAACGCGAGACCGGCGACATAAAGTTTCTGCGCTATGTGGCAGTCGATGATTGCGGAAAGGTAATTAATCCAATGCTCGTTGACGGTCAGATACAAGGCGGCATCGTTCAAGCGCTTGGGCAGGCGCTGTATGAAGAGATCGTTTATGACGATCAGGGCCAGCTAGTGACCGGGACGTTGATGGACTACGCGATCCCACGAGCGACGCAGATTCCGTGGCTCGAGTTAGACCGCACGGAGACGCCTTCTCCCGTCAATCCCCTGGGAGTGAAAGGCGTTGGTGAAGCCGGAACGATTGGTGCGACGCCGGCGATTGTCGGCGCCATCGTCGATGCAATGGCGCCGTTTGGAGTGCGCCACCTCGACATGCCTGTTAAGCCCGAAGCGATTTGGAGAATAATGAATCAATAGGACCGTAGTGAGAAGAGCAGATTTTCCATATATCATTTCTCATTTCTCATTTGTCATCGGTTAGAAAGGACCTGCCTTCCTTGCCTCGCATTGTTTAGAAAGCGGACTTGTCCGCCTCGCGCGGTGGGGCACAAGTGCCCTATCTTAAC
>JALYTI010000403.1 GCA_030854375.1 Acidobacteriota bacterium
CGAGTTGCGCGACTTCACTTCGGAACTCTCGGCCATACCGGGGGTCGGAGAAAAACGGAAAGGACGCCTGTTAAGACATTTCGGTTCCATTCAGCGAATTGCTGCGGCGGCGGTTTCAGAGTTGGCACCGTTTGTAGGAAAGAAAACCGCTCAGGAAATTGTGGACCACTTCGAACGCCAGCGGATTCTTGCTGAGACTGCTAAAGCGGTGTGAGATTGAATGCGGCAAGGCAAGCCTTGCCGCAAGGAAGGGGGGGCCGCGAAACGTCGCTTCCTTATCCGGATAACTGTCCTTTCGTGCCGGCAAAGTCGTAAGTGATGTGCAAACGTAGGAATCCATCTTGTACTTCAGCGCGCACATCTTTCACGTGTGCCTTTACCGATCCATTGCTTGCCTTGACCGGGATAAGCAATTGCAGCTGCTGCGGACGTAAGACCTCAAGCGGATTCACGCGCTGATCGATTGCGCTGTGAACAAAGACCGTGACAAAGTTGTTTGCAAACGGTGCAACACCCTCCAGGTTGACCCCTTCAATATTCACACGTCCAAACAAAGTTTGACTGGGCTCATCAAATGAGAGTTGAATGCTTGTCTGTGCCCAGCCTTTAAACTGCATGCAATTTCCCATCAAACTGTAGTTGCCGCTAAAGACCAGCGGAGCGGTAATGTTGCCGCCCGCAAACTGGACCTTCGTTTTCACGTTGTTGCCTTCTGCCGCAAGGGTCACGCTGTTTGTGCAGCCGCCTTGAAATGCAGCGGGCTCAATACCCCCAATCTCGGGATGGGGACTGGTCGAGGAGAGATTGAATGTTGGTGGGCCAAGATCCCGAAAGACCGTTCCCAGCAATTGATCAACGAAGCTTTCGCTCAGTGAAACCACCACTGTCCCCGCCGGATCGCCACCAGCTGGCGGCGCTTCAACACGCGCGCCCGGTAACGCCTTCGCACGCGGTGAGCCCAAAAAGAAGATCGCTCCGGCCCCGCCGATAACAAGACCCAAAAGGAGAATAAGCAAGTATCTCATCGGTTTTCTCAGTATGTGCCTTTAGGAGATGACGACGCTGACGGCGATGGTGACGCGGTGGTTGGAGACGTACCGCTTGTCGGAGCCGGCGTAGTCATATTACTCAGCAGAGCTTTGATCACAGCTGCCACTGTTCCCGTAAACGCATCGATCTGCGAACGAACCTGCTCAGGCGGGACCTTGTTGAGTCCGGCCGGAACCTGAAACAGCGAGTCATCGACGGTAGTGCTGATGTCGCGCATCTCCGCGACAATCTTTGCTCCTTTTACTCCCTGCACATTTCCGCTGGCTTCCGTGTACAACTCAGATCTCAGTGGCAGGCCAGTGTCTTTATCAACAAAGACGAAAGCTTCGCTCTTGACCTGTCCAGCAGATGTTGAGGTGTTCGTCGTAGTCGCGTAACGATATTTATCAGCCGTCCGGCCATTTACCGTGTCGTCTCCGACTCGCTCGACGCCTTTCAATTTCTCCAGATATGAAACGAGTTGGCCCGGCGTCATCAGCTTTTGCAGCTGAAATCCGGTGGCTTCCGGGGTCAGTTCTGCATACTGTTTTCGACTGGGAGCGATAACAATGTGCTTGTCGCCCTGCTCGAGATAAATCAGATCGGAACCATCAGGCAGTTTGAACGACACTCTTCGATCGGCGCCGTTGCGTGCCACTTCGGCAGACAACGTGGGAATACCGACAGTCTTTTGTCCCCCTTCAGTTTCAGCGCTGAACACCAGCGTAGCCCGATATTTTTCAGGCTCACGCGCTGCGATCACTAGCGTCGCTTCCGGCGACAGATTCGCATTCGCGTTGACGGGGGATGTGTTGGCATTAGCCGTCAGATTTGTGTTTGTGTTCGTATCTACCTTCTGGCAAGCGCTTCCCGCTACGATCAGCAGGCTGCTTGTCAGCAATGAGACGAATAAGTGTTTTTTCAAGACCAGGTTCCCCAAACGCACAGCGTGACGGGGATGGAAGCTAGCAGTTTTCATACAATGTCTCCGCAGAACTCGAGCGTCGTGCTCTGTTAATAAAAAGGGGGTGTTCGGGGGGAGCAGTAGAATAGCACGGGGGAGCGTAGAGGCAAACAGCGACCTCGGGCAAGGCCGACCAGAAAAGTTCAAACCAGATCTTTCTTCAAGTATGCGCGCTTGTCGGACCAATTGGCGTGATCGCTACAGGCAGTTGACTTGGAGCCCGGTTTTGGAATAGAAGCGCACTGCTCTTCCAGTTCCCCAATGTGAGTGTGCCCATGAAACAAATTCCAGTCCTGCTTGTTCTCGGATTTGCACTTTCGCTTTGCAACCTAAGCAACAAACTAAAGAACACAGACAAATCGGGAAAGTCTTCATCGACTTCCAGTGACACCTCCGCTGAGCATGCGACGCCTACTGCCGCTCAGACTGAAGCGCTGGCCGGCGGGCAGACCGTCAAATGGGATCAGCAGGGAATGTCCTGGACTGTGCCGCCCAAGTGGACCCAGGCTGATAACGATTCGAAGACGCTTCTCTGGCGCTCGCCGGGCGGCTCGGACGCCGCTAACTTGATAGTCAACATCTCCGCGATGGATGAAAGTTTTCCTACTGACATTAGCATCAAAGCGTTTTTCGATGCCGCGAAGACACGTGCAAAGAATGGCGAAGTAGATGAAGTAAAATGGCTCGAGATCGACGGCCTGAAGGGGTTTGAATTTCGTGAAGCTAATCCTGAAAAGCCAGACGGGATCCGGCGACTGCAGTGGATGGCATACCGAAAGTATGCCGGGCAGGTACAACTTGTGAACTTAATGCTCTCGAGTAGCGGGAGCGGTTTTCCGAAACACCAGGATGCGATGTACGGAGTTATGTATTCGACGAAGATCGCCCACTGAAGCAACGGGGGAAGGAGAACTGGCGGAACGGGGGAACAGGGCAAAGGGGAAGCGGCGTGAGCAAAGGAATGGTCCCAAAGTTTCCAAGTGTTCGGTTTCCCATTTTCCCATTTTCCCATTTCCACTGTTTCCCCTTTGCCCCTTCCCCTGTTCCCCCATTTCCCGTTCCCCATTTCCCCTGTTCTTTAGTTCTTCTTGATGTAGTTTTTGTGAATTACGACGTCTTTCTGGCCACGGTCGCGAGTTTCGAAGACGATGTTATCGTCGTCTTCGCGCGTAACCAGTCCAACTCGAGCGCTCACTTCCTTTTCGCTGGCTTTGGCCTTCTCTCCGTCAGACAGAAATTTTTTCATGCTTTCCGCCTTTGGTGGTTCGAATTTCTCTCGTTGAACCTCAGCAATCGCCTCAATCGCGTTTGCTTTAAGCAACTTAGGCCAGAGTTTCTTGAAGAGCGCATTTGACGCATAAACATCCGCGCTGTTGACCTTGCCGTTTATCGCGAAGA
>JALYTI010000048.1 GCA_030854375.1 Acidobacteriota bacterium
CAAAAAACCAGCCGCGATTTTGCATCAAGGTGATGCCGACCACCTTGCTCAGCCGGCCGATAAGTAACGATTACGGGCCGAGGGATGTTGTTCAGCAGAGAGTTTAAATCATGGAAGGTCTCGCCGGTTTGAGAAAGATCGAGGCAGTCAAGTCTCACTTCAACAAGATCGCCTAAATCTCCCGCCCGCGCGCAAGCCTGCTGGATTGCCTCAATTGTACTTTCACAGATCGAAACACAGATGGGGTGCTTATGAAATTCCATCAAACAAAGTAGAGGCGATGCTCTTTAAACAACTGCCTTTCACGGGAGCATCGCCTGCGGTGAATTTCAGATTTAATTCTTGTCCTAAACTTTCAGTTGCCTATTTCGGCGCTTCATTTGATGCATCGAAGTGCCTGGTAGGGGCTTCAGCTCCAAGATGTCGTGTCGTTCCTTCCGTCACACTGGGAGGCGGAGCGACAAGCTCTCCGGTGTTTCGAGTCGGAAACGCATCAACACCCGCAGGCCGAAGCATTGAAGGTCGTCCAACTCCTCCTCCAACTGGCAACGATCGTTTTTCACGCTCTCTAACGCGAATGTACTGCGCGACTCCGGAACCAATCATCGAAAAAGCGGGTATGAGCATCCAGAACCACCAACCTCTTCCCATCAGCGAAAACGCCAGCACTATTGAGACAAGCAGAAAAGCGATCCCCATAAACACGTTCTTAAAGGCGGAATCCAGGCTCGCCTTGCCACGATTCCTGCGGCGACCGCGTCTTCCCACGAAATCGTCTTCCTCCACTGCTTGAGGCAATTGGCCGGAGAGCGCGTGCGGAATCAGGCTGATATTCGCACCGCACGAACGGCAATAGCTTGCACCCTCGAGGTTCTGGGTTGCACATTTAGGACAAAACATTCTTCCCTCCAGTCGAGTGCCGCACTGTTCTCTGTCGCAATGCTTCGTACAGAATTATTCCGGCGGCCACCGAAACGTTGAGCGATTCTATCCGCCCATGCACTGGAATACGAACTAATGCGTCACACCGTTCCCGTACCAGCCGGTGCAGCCCCGTACCTTCGCCACCAAGAAAAAGAGCACTGGGAACGGTCCAATCCCATTCTGTGTAATCGGAAGTGCCATCTGCTGCGGCGCCAATTACCCAAATGTTACGTTGTTTCAGTTGCTCTATCAATTGGACCAGGTTTGTCACGCGGGCCACTGAGATATGTTCGAGCGCGCCGGCGGCGGCTTTCGCTACCGTTGCGGTGAGTCCAACCGCGCGGCGCTCAGGAATGAATACTCCGCCGACGCCTGCGCATTCTGCAGTTCGCAAAATTGCGCCTAAATTGCGCGGGTCTTCTACTGCGTCCAGGCCCAGAACCAGCGGTTTATTAGCGGAGGTGACCTGCGCACCCAGCTTCTCGAGAAGCTCATCGGCGTCCCGATAATTCGAAGCAGCGGTCCTGGCAACGATGCCCTGGTGCGTTACGCCGGGGACGGCGCGATCGAGAGCAAGTCTGGGCACCCGGTGCACGGGCACTCTGTTTCGCTTTGCCAGCTCCAACAATTCCTTCAAACGCTCATGCCGGGCGCCCTCGGCAACCGCGATCTGCGCGATCGACTTGTGACCCGCACGAAGAGCCTCAAGCACGGGTATCAATCCATAAATTGTTTCGGTCGAATCGGAATGATTGGGAACCCGAGCGTCATCCAGGATATCTCGCGGGTTGGTTAACTTAGGTCCGCCGGGATTCGGTGTACGACTAATAAGCTTACGAGTCTTCATCAGTTGTGGGCTTGGCATCAGTAATCAGCTTAGCCTGGAATAGCAAATGGTAGCGAAGACGCGAATACCGGAGGAATTGGGATTCGTTGCTTATCTCGTTGACACTTCCAATACTGTACTTTCCCGGCCGCTCGCGACGCCAGCCGCGCGTTTCGTTCTGTTGCTCGGAAGGCCACACAGCTTCAAGGGCTTTTCGCACGGAATTGAAGGACTCGTCGAATACTGCATTAGGAGCATAATCACGAAAGAGCTTGACCAACGCAGAAATGTTTTCGCCTGCTACCAGGGTTTTCTGGTTTTCGAGACAAGAAAAATCAAAACTGTTCGCCGCTATTCGATAGGGTGCGGCTTGTTCACTTGCATAAATCTCAAGGACAGATTCATCAGTAAAAAACTCACTTGCATCCAATATGCGATTTTCAGCGCGTGCCGCCTTTTGTTCCTTTAACTCGACCCGCTTAACAATCAATCTTCCCGTGACGATTAATAAGACATTGGGCCAGGAAACTCTGGTGGCCGGTATTTCCGGCGTTTGATAAACCCAAAAGCCGTTATCATCGATCCCTATCGCGCGTACTTTGATAGGTGCCGTTTCGTCCAAACCAAGTTCCGCATCCGGTACGATTAGAGTATTGAGCTCCAGACGTGCAAGCCGGAACTGAACTAATGAAGCTTCATCCATGGTCGCGGCTCGCGCAAGCGGGAGCGGGATTTCCAGTGACACAATCCGAGACAGGTCTGTCTTAGCCAACTTCAATGCGTCAGCAGCTTCGGCTAGACCTGCGTCCGTCAAATTTGCGGTCGAAGGCAAAAGGATGTTGTTATATCCGCGCTCCCATTTTTCCAGAGGCCTTAGCGCGGGCTTTTGCAGCTTGATTGTAGTCTCGTTGAGCGGGAGAACTGCTGCACAGTAAAGGCAGTTGACCCTGGTAGGTGGATTGGCCCGCAAGCATTGTTCGCAACGCACCATCTGATCAAGTGCGAACGATTGGGGGCCGGCAGTTTCGCTTGGTCCATCGTCCGTCAAAAAGGGAAAGGGAACCGTTTCGTTATCTTTGGGCAACAAATCCTCCAGGACTTTTGATTATACGACGTCCAACATGCCACCGAAATAGTAACGACCGAAGGCTATTCCGATGTTTTCGACTTTTAAGACGAACCATAAGCCCCGTAAAGCTGTTCTAGTGCTTTTTGCGCTGGCACTCGGAAGTTGTGCGCCTTTGCAACCAGCGAGCCCAACGGGGCCTCGCGGAAACGAGCCGCCGTATCCTGTAACGGTTAAGGGAGACGTCCACCGAATAGATTCAGCGATTGCAGCGGTGAACAAACTGTTGTCGCTGTCCGGTGCCGCCTCAGCCCGGGATCTTGAGCTTCAACCAATTACCTCAACTATCAAGAGTCTTCCTGTAACTGCAAGTAGTCCTTTGTATCTTCCTAAAGTCGGGGCCGAGCCAATCATGAACGAAGAAGAAACCAGGGAGTCGCTGCGGCGATTCATCAGAGATTGGCAAATACTGATCGGCGCGGACCCTGCGAAACTATCGCTCGTGGAACGCCTTGATCAGCCCGACGGGTCGAAACTGGCAAACTATGAGCAGCGTCCGTTTCGTTATCCGATTCGAGGCAGCTACGGCAAATTACAGATTGGTTTTACCCCCGATCGTCGTGTTCTGAACATCTCGAGCACCTGCATCCCTGACGCAGACCGCATGCAAGCATCTCTAGCCGGTGTCGCCGTTAAACTGAAACCGGAAGATGCAATCAAACAACTACACGACCACGACATCACCTACAGGAACGCCAGCGGGAATAAGACCAGCTTCCGGGTAACGTCAACGAACGAGGGCCGTCCTACTGAGTTAGTAATTTATATTCTGCCGTCAAAAAAGCACCCTGATGCCCTGGATTTTCATGTCGCCTGGGAAATCCAGCTTAACAACGCTCCAATCAAAACAGCCTACGTGGACGCCGCAAACGGCGAAATCCTTGGCGATTAGTAACTGCCTAGTCCCAGACGTCATAGATAGTCCTGCTTGACCAATCCGAGACAAAAAAGCATTCTAGAAACGATTTTATAAGGTTTATTTGGAGCAGCCAATCAGATGCATAATTTTGATCCTACAAACAATGTCTCATGGCAACTCGGGCACCGGGGTCGTGTAGCGGTTTTCATTGACGGTAACAATTTGTTTCACGCGGCCCGTTTCCACAATATCGACATCGACTACAACAAACTACTGCGCGTGCTCCTGGGAGACGGGCGCCTGTTGAGAGCTTTTTTCTATACCGGCGTGGACATTGGCGCCGAAAGGCAACAGGGTTTTCTCCTATGGATGAGGCGCAACGGCTTCCGCGTTATTCAAAAGGAATTGAAGACATTCTATGATGGAAGTCGCAAGGCAAACCTGGACGTGGAAATTGCGGTTGACATGCTTTCCCTCGCGGGTCGCTACGATACTGCGGTCCTTGTTTCCGGCGATGAAGACTTCGTGTACGCGGTAAACGCAGTCGCATACAAAGGCTGCCGAGTCGAAGTTGCGGGCTTCCGGTCGAATACGGCGCCGAAGCTCATCGACGTTGCCGATTATTTTATTGACCTGGGCGAAATTGCCGACAGAGTACGCAAAGAAATTCATGGTCCACGTTATGACGAACGCGAAATGCCCGAGCAACAACCAATGCAATACCTGCATGAACAAATTCAGATTCAGGAGAATTCGGCCGACGGGTTTCAGGCGTCCATGCGCGTAGTTGTTGAAACGAGTATTGAGGACGTTGAGCCATTTGACGCGGCAGCGGAATTTATCCGAGTCACTGACGAGCACTGAATTGAAGAAACTGCCTTCCCAAGGACTATGAAGCTCTTTACTGTTGATGAAGCCAATGCGCTTCTACCATCTGTGGGCCAGATGTTGAGAAAACTTCAGCGTTCTCGCAAGCGACTGGGCACTCATCGTAAGGCCGCGAAGTCCGCTGCCGAAGGAGCGGAGCTAGGGGGAGGCGGGATGGAGTGTGGGGTGCATTACGCCACGCTTCTGACGAGTTTCGCCGCCGAAATGTCAGAGCTTGAAGCCCTGGGTGTCCAATTAAAGGATTTCGAACGCGGTCTGGTCGATTTTCCTTCACTCCGAGAGGGTCGCGTTGTCTTACTCTGTTGGCAATTAGGTGAAGGCGATCAACTCGAGTGGTGGCATGACATGGAAGCAGGATTCTCCGGCCGCACCCCGCTATGAAAGTTTTCCACAGGACGCTCTGGTGCTTAAATCATTTTTGAAGGAGCACACAACTCCAACGCCTCTTATATTTTCTCGTTGACCACTTAAAGTAGTTCCTGATACCATGCGCGCCGAGTGCACGGGGGTTTTTGCCTCTTCTTTCTTTTCGAAGGCTCCCTGGTCAGCTCGACAGTCCCCTTTGGAGGCAGCTTGGTATGCGATGTTCCTCGTGCGGCGCGCTTTACAAGAAGCGTTCTACGGAGTGCTTTGAATGCGGCGCGATCGAGATTAAAGAATCAGCGAAGCCCTCCGAGAAACCCCAGCCAACTCGAACAGCCATAATCCAGGAAAAAACTCCGCCAAAACCAACGCAAAAGCTGCGCTCCAGGCCAACTTCCTCTCTAATCGAATTCCCCGGCGTCAATAAAAGCTCTATACCGCAGTGGCGAAAGGAATTGGGTGAACGTGTGCGGGAAGTGCAGGAACGCCGAACTCGCGAAGCGGCACTGGAACTTGGAAATGCCGCAGGCGAAACCGATGAACCTCGATCGAAGACCACTGGGCCGCTGGAGCTTCTGCCCCAGGCCGAAGTCCAACCCATGAACCCTTTAGTGGCCGCTGCTTTGCGTCGCATCGAACGCGCCCATGTGTCGTCTCACTTCGGAAGTAATGCCGTTGCCATGGCTGTAGCTTATGAGGAACAGCCGGAATTTGGAGAAGATATGTCGCATATGGCCAATGAAGCCAACTCCGTCACGATTTCGCAGCCAGATCAATCCGCACAGTCTGAAAGACTTCACAACCTTGCGGTCGTTCCACCACCAGCAGTCGGTATCGGCGATACTTCAGGGGTAATCAGGAAGCCAAAAAGATTAATAGCCGGCGATCTAAACGATCCAGCTCTTAACTATCTGGATTCTATCCCCACGCCAAAAGTTGAAAAGCGCGGATATCGATCCGCAGCTCTTCCTTACCGCATGCTCAGCGCTATCGTGGATTTGATAGTCATTTGTCTTCTCTCGTCGCCGCTCGTAGCGGTTGTAAAACTGACTGAGCTTAACTGGCAAGACTTGCGCGTCCTCATGTTTGCGGTGGGCACGTCTATAATCGTCGGCTTTCTATATCTAACCATTAGCATTGCTCTGACGGGCCGCACGCTTGGTATGAGGCTTTTTTCGCTTCGCGTGGTTGATAACCGAACCGGATTGATACCGACGGGACGCCAGTCAGCTGGACGCGCGGCAGTATACTTGCTATCGCTTGCTTTCGCGGGAATCGCTTTGATATATACGTTTTTCGACGGTCAGAGGATTACCGCTCACGATCGTTTGACTCGCACAACTGTAATTCGGGTGTGACAAGGCTTCATCGATAAATATCGGCCCTGCTCTGTCGCCAGCGCAGGGCCTTTTTGTTTATCCGATTGGGTTTCAGACTGAAGCGCTTATCCATATGCACCAGGAAACACTAAAAGAAATTGTGGGCGAATTGGATACGCTCCTGCCCGGTCGTTTTCTTGGAAAAATATTCCAGTTGTCGGCCTTTTCGCTGGCGATTGATTTGGGTCTGAAAACCGAGGGATACCTGCTTCTAAGCGCAGAACCGGCTGCGCCTCGTCTCCATTTGATCAACCGAAAGGTCCGAGAATTGGAAAAGGCTGCGACTTTACTGTCACCATTTGCTCAAGCACTGCGGTCCAGTTTGGGTGGTGGCAGCGTGCTGTCAGTCACGAAGGAGCAGGACGAGCGAATAGTTAGATTCTCTTTTTCCGTGGCAGATGATTTGGGCGATTCCGAAAACAGAGTTCTGGTGGCCCAGCTCACAGGTCGCTCGGCAAACCTGTTCCTGCTGAACTTAGCGGGCGTTATTACCCAGGCTTTGCGACCGCCCCGCGGGGAAGGCCAGCAGATAGGTGATGAATATCGGCCTCCAGCTCTTCAAACGAAGACCGTTTCCGAAGGAATGCGCCTCACGCGTGGCGGCTTTCCTACTATGTCCGCGGCTGCCGCTGAGCACTACGATCGAAGCGAGACCGAGCATGAATTCGACAATTTGGCTACGAATCTGGCGGCCAAACTGCGAAAAGAGATAAGCAAGCGGACGAAATTGAAAGCAAATCTGAACAAGGATATTGCCGCGCACGGTAACCCTGAGGAACATAAACGTCTGGGTGATCTCCTGCTTGCCAATATACCGAACGCAAAGCGCGATGGCGCCAGAGTTACGCTAACTGATTACTACGCTGAAGGCGCGCCCTCGATTGAACTTCAGGTCGATGAGAACAAGTCCTTGCAAGAACTGGCAGGCGAATCTTTTTCCCGTTACACGAAAGCCAAAAGAGCAGTTGAAGAGATTGGGACAAGGTTGGTTGAATTGGATCGCGAATTGAAAAAGCTTTACGAGAAGCAAGTAGCGCTCGAGAAGGCAATAGCTAGTCGCGATGCGGCTGCGCTCGCGACGTTTGACGATCGGAAGGATAAGGCGACACCAGGTCGGAAAAAACAAAAGGCGTCTCCAGCCTTAGCAGGCATGCGACGCTATCGATCCTCGGATGAGTATGAAGTGATTGTGGGAAGAACCGCGCGCGATAACGATAATTTAACTTTTCGGGTAGCGCGTCCAAACGATCTGTGGCTTCATGCCGGCGATTACCCCGGATCACACGTGATTGTTCGTAATAGCAGCCGGAACGAGATTCCCCACCGTACGATAATGGAAGCGGCGCAACTGGCGGCTAAATTCAGCCAGGCGAGCAAGGACGCCAAGGTTACTATTCACTACACGCGCCGCAAGTTTCTTTCGAAACCGAAGGGCGCCGCGCCCGGCCTGGTGCGTATGTCGAGTTTCAAGGCGATTACCGTCGAACCAGGCGAAAACATCGAACGAATAAAGTAAGCACTTTGCATTACGCACTCACTCAAACATTCGCGCTTACTTCTTACTTATACCGGTAGGTGATTCTGCCTCTCGACAGATCATACGGCGACATCTCAACACTTACACGGTCGCCTACCAAAATGCGGATCCGATTTTTGCGCATTTTCCCTGAGATCGCCGCCAGCACGACGTGTTCGGTGTTGTCGAGTTGAACTTTAAAAAATGCGTTGGGCTGCTTATCGATAATCGTGCCCTCCGCAGGAATCAAATCGTCTCTTGCCAATAGATGCTCCTTTGAAAAAGTTTCAAGTCCAAAGTTTCGAGTTTCAAGTTTTGTAATTGCGTTTCAGGCCTCAAGATCCACGCGGAACGTAGAACTTGAAACCTGAAACTTAGAACCTGAAACTAATTAACGACTCGCGCGGCGTGGTCGAAACGAGCGAGTGAAAACCGCTCGCGGCGTAGCACGCGCATATGGCTTGCTGGAAACCGCTTCAGTTTTCCTTCCTCCAAATCCAGGAAGTACTACACGCGCCACCGTCTGGCCAGTGAGCCGTTCAATTGCCCGCATGGATAGCTCGTCAACAGGTGTGACGATCGTAATCGCTCGACCTGCATTTCCAGCTCGTCCAGTACGGCCGATGCGATGTACGTAATCTTCCGGCGCTGACGGCACGTCGTAATTGATGACGTGTGACACGGAATCAACATCCAGACCACGCGCCGCAATATCAGTAGCCACGAGCACTCTCGTGCGCCCATCGCGGAATCCGCGTAGCGCGGCCTCTCGCTGGGGTTGTGTGCGATCAGAATGAATCCGGTTAACGCTATGGTCGCGTGCGGAAAGGATATGCGAAAGGCGTTCGGCGCCGCGGCGCGTGCGGGTAAAAACCAGCACTCGCTCAAACCGCTCGCGCTCGAGCAAGTCGAGCAATAGGGCCGTCTTCGATTCCTGCGCAACCGGGTAAGCCGTTTGCTCCACCATGATGGCGGCTTGTCCCCGCGGGCTGACTTCAATCAGCTTCGGTGCTTTCATGGTCGTGCGCGCCAGCTTTTCAATGTCTGAAGACATGGTCGCTGAAAACAGAAGTGTTTGCCGTTTCGCGGGCAGCGTCGCGAGAATCCGGCGGATCGCCGGCAAGAATCCCATGTCCAGCATGCGATCAGCTTCGTCAAGGACGAGGACTTCGACAGTGGAAAGATTGACTGCTCCGCGCTCCATAAGATCAAGAAGACGCCCGGGCGTGGCAATCACGATGGTTGCGCCTCGTCGTAGATCTGCAATTTGAGTTCGCATGTTCGCGCCGCCGATTACGGTCACGCCGCGATTGGCTTTGACGCGATTAAACTCGCCATAGTTCTTTTGAATCTGCGCCGCCAGTTCGCGCGTTGGCGCGAGCACAAGCACACGAACGCCGGGTCTCGGCTTTTCAGTAATCTTCTGGATTATGGGGAGCAGAAATGCGGCAGTTTTGCCTGTGCCGGTTTCAGCACAGCCGATCAGATCCTGGCCGCTGAGGATCACAGGGATTCCCTGTTGTTGAATCGGTGTTGGTTCGGTGTATCCGAGAGACTCGCAACTGCGCACTTGCGCGTCGCCGAGTCCCAATTGAGAAAAATTCATAAACTCCTACTAGTTCTCCTCTATAAGAG
>JALYTI010000404.1 GCA_030854375.1 Acidobacteriota bacterium
CGACGAATCGCCTCTACCGCAATAATGGCAATGGGACGTTTACAGATGTAACTGAGAAAGCCGGCCTTGTTCGCACCGGCTGGGGACAAAGCGTATGCGCCGGTGATTATGACAACGACGGATACGACGATCTTTTCATCAGCAGCTATGGCAAGAACGCGCTCTATCGGAATAACGGCAAAGGTACTTTCACAGAGCTGGCTGAGAAAGCCGGAGTCGCCAACAACACGACGCGTTGGGGTTCGGGTTGTGCTTTCGTTGACTACGACCGCGATGGATTATTAGATCTATTTGTTGCCAGCTACATTGACCTGGATCTGAAAACAGCCCCGTTGCCTGAAACCGGTCCATGTCTTTACAAAGGTGTCATGGTCGCTTGTGGTCCCCCGGGGCTTAAGGGCGGTGTCAATACGCTGTATCGCAACAATGGAAACGGCACTTTTACCGACGTTTCAGAAAAGGCGGGAATTACCAAGACCAACGGGACGTATGGCCTCGGAGTTCTGGTAGCAGATTTTGACAACGATGGCTGGCCGGAGATTTATGTAGCGAACGATTCGGCGCCAGCAGCGCTTTATCACAACAATAAGAACGGAACTTTCACTGACATTGGCGTTGAAGCGGGCTGCGCTTTCAGTATGGACGGAAAGCCCCAGGCGGGAATGGGGGTGACTGCAGGCGATTACGACCGCGATGGATGGCTGGATATTTTCAAGACCAACTTCTCCGGCGACACCTCGTCGTTGTATCACAATACAGGTAAGGCAGCGTTCGATGACGTCACATTTCAGGCAGGAATGGGCTTATACACCCGCTGGCTGGGTTGGGGCTGTGGATTCGTTGATGTGAATAACGATGGTTGGCCCGACATCTTCTTAGTCAATGGGCACGTTTATCCGGAAGTTGAAAAACTGACAACCGAAGCCGGCTATGCTCAGCGTAAGGTCCTCTATCGTAATCTCCGGGACGGCCATTTTGCCGATGCTTCCGAAGAAGCCGGAGAGGCGGTCATGCTGCCGAATGCTTCTCGAGGCGCTGCCTTTGGCGACTATGACAACGACGGAGACATAGATATCCTGATTAACTCCGTGAACGCGCCCCCGGAACTTCTTCGGGCCGACTCAACCAACCAGAACAACTGGATCAAAATTAAAACTATTGGTGTTAAATCAAACCGCGATGGGATTGGAGCACGCATTAAATGTGTGACAGCGGACGGTAGCCAAATTGATGAGGTGCGCAGTGGCGGCAGCTATTACTCTCAGAATGATCTTCGTGTCCATTTCGGACTGGGTAAGAACAATGCCATCAAGAGCATTGAGATTCGTTGGCCCAGCGGTCAAATCGATACGCTTAACAATCTGCCTGCTAACCAGCTCGTCACTGTGAAGGAAGGCGCTGGCATTGTGCGAAAAACATCTTTCAAGAAATAGACTGCCACCGATGAAGTACCCGTTTCCCAAACAAGCAATTCAGGCCTGGCTGGTGCTGGTTGCTCTTCTTCTGCTTGCACCTGTTACCACGCAGGGACAGCGCCGAATCGCAACGCGCGAAGCTGACCAACATTATCAAACTGGGATGCAGCTTTTGGAAAAACAGGAATTGGACCAGGCAATTGCAGAGTTATCGCTGGCGACAAAACTGAAACCCAAGTTTGCTTCTGCTTATAACTCGCTTGGCCTCGCGCTGGCCAGGAAAGGCGAGATCAACGCGGCTGGAGAATCGTTCCGTAAGGCGATCCAAATTAATCCGCGCTTTTACGAAGCCCAACTTGGATTGGCCTCCGTACTGCAACAGGCTGGCGATTTTGACGCGGCCATCGTGGCAGCTAAACGAGCGACTGCGCTGAAACCTGGTGAAGTAGAAGCGCGCCTGTTACAAGGTGCGGCCTATCAACAGAAGGGAGATTTGAATTCAGCGATTGCCCAGTTTCGCGAAGCCGTTCAGGTTAAGCCGGCCGCGGCCGAAGCACACTCCTACCTGGGCTTTGCGCTCGGCGTGAAGGGCCAGCTGCAAGATTCGATCTCGGAATTTGAAATGGCGGTTAAACTCAAACCTGATCTTGGGCAGGCCCAATACTATCTTGGGGCGGCTCGCTGGTTTTCCAATGATGTAGAAGGCGCCATTGCTGCGTTGAGAAGTGCAGTGAAGCTTATGCCCAAAGACGTAAACGCTCATTACTATCTTGGACGGGCTCTGCAAAAGAGCGGCAACCTGGAGGATGCGATCAGCGAGTTTGACACAGCGATTAAGCTTGCACCGGATATGATCGAGGCGCGCCGGGCGATGGGCCTCGCCCTGCAGCAGAATGAAGACCTTGATGCCGCGATCGAGGCGTTTCGTGCCGTTATCAAGCTGAAACCCGATTTCGTCGAGGCGCATAACGACCTGGGCCTGGCCTTGGTCCAGAAGCGTGATCCGGAAGCAGCTATTATTGAATTCAATAATGTTCTGAGTCGCGATCCGAATGATCTGGCGGCCAACCACAATCTTGGTATGACACTGATTCAGAAGGGAGACTACGCGGCGGCGGTGACGCAGTATCAGAAACTCATTGCGCTTATGCCCGGTGACGCCGAAGCGCACTACAATTTGGGTCTCGCCTTGAAGCACCGGGATGCGCTGAAGGAGGCCATTACTGAATTGCGGCAGGCCACTGTCCTTAACCCTTCATTACAGGAGGCCCATTATGCTCTGGGAGTAATTCTTTTACAGCAATCCAACTTTGATGAAGCTGCGGCGGCATTCCGGGCAGCGATTGAAGTGAAGAAGAATTATGCGGAAGCTCACTATGCTTTGGGTACAGTGTTGCAGCAGAAAGGCGACTTGGTTGGGGCTATCGAGGCTTTTCGTGAGGCGCTCAAATTTGCTCCCAACGCCGCAGAGATACACAATACGCTCGGCAACGCCCTCAGGCAGAAAGGTGACGTTGAAGCCGCTCGTGCGGAGTTTCAAGAGGCCGCCCGACTCAACAAGATTAGGTCAAACCAGCAGGCTGCAATGTTCGCGACAAATACTGGCTTGGCCCATTTGAAAGACGGCAAGCTAGATGCTGCCGTAGAAAGATTTCAAGCAGCCATTCAACTCGATCCGACCAACGGGCAAGCTTATTACAATCTAGCCAGGGCCTTGCAGCAAAAAGGGGAAACGGAAGCAGCACGGGCCGCGTATCAAAAGGCCAAAGAACTCAATCCTCGTCGAGCTAAACAGTGAGCGGTGAGCAGTGAGCAGTGAGCGGTGGACATTTTAGGATCCCTCTCTGCGGCGCACTACTCGCTTCTCAAAGATCACCGCTCACACTGCCAACTGCCAACTGCCAACTGCCAACTGCCAACTGCCAACTGCTCACTGCTTACTGCTTACTGCTTGCTCACCGCTCACTGT
>JALYTI010000405.1 GCA_030854375.1 Acidobacteriota bacterium
GGAACGTACCTTGCATTTTTATCCTTGGATCGGGCGACGTACAACGTTCTCGAAGGAACCATTCAGTGAAGAGATCGGTTTTTACAACAGGAACGTGGTTGGTGCTGGCCGGCACGGCGCTGCTGGTCACTGCGGGTGTTTTCAACTTCACCCAGCGTCTAAGGCATGAAACACCTCCCTGGGATGGGGTCAGATGGACTGACGCCAAACAAGGCATCGTCGCTGAGACGGTTGAACCTGGTTCGTCCGGGGCACGCGCCCAAATACTTCCGGGCGATCGCTTAATTGCGATTAGCTTAGACAACAAGAACTACGAGGAGGTCGCACACAGCAAGAATGTGCAGATCTACCTCGACCAGGCCAGGGTTGGCGGTGATACACACTACTTAATAGAACGTCCGTCCTACCCGGAGGAAAGCCGCTTTTACTACGCCGATCTGGATCACCTGGATGCGATCCACAAATGGACGCCGCGAGACCTTTACATCAATCTTATTGGGCTGGTCTATCTTTTCGTCGGGTTCTTTGTTCTTTTCAAACAGGGTGGACGAGCGCCTTTTGCGCTACACTTTGCCTCTCTCTGCCTGGCCGCTTTCGTCTTTCATTTCTATACACCGATTGGCACTTATCGAGATTTGGATCTGGCGATCGCCTTTCTTGATAGTGCGGCGTTAATTCTGTTTGCGCCTCTGTTCCTCCATTTCTGCGCAATCTATCCAGTAAAGCAGCAACTCTTCAGCCGCCACCGGTGGCGAGCCGCCTTGCTTTATGTTCCTGCCGTGATCCTGCTGGCGCTGGAGACATTCGTGTTTCTGCGAGACGTAGTCAGCACCGCCATTCCGGCGTTGCAGCGAGTACCGGCTTTTTCAGAATCATTCGTTGGCCTCTTCTACAAACTGACTCTCGCACACTTTGTTATTGCGCTCATTGCCAGTGCAGTGTTGCTGGTCAGGGCCTGGGTTAGGGCCAAGAGCGCAGTTATTCGGCAGCAGATGAAATGGGTCGTCTGGGGCTCAGTGCTGGCAGTCGCGCCTTTCACGTTGCTTTATGCAGTCGGTTATTTGCTGGGCGCGAAGACAGACCCCTGGTTGACGAATGCATCGGTCCTGCCGCTCATCCTAATCCCGTTGGCATTTGGCTATTCGGTCGTTCGCTACCGTCTGATGGATGTCGAACTAGTCGTGCGTCGCGTTTTCGTTTACGTGCTCACGACTTTGGCAATTGCCTTGATGGTAGGTTCCGTAGTTTACCTCGCAGCTCTTTACGCACTGGGTAGTGAAAGGGACTTTACATCTGGGGAGATCACACTGCGAGTGGTTGTAGCAATAGTTGCGATGGCGGCCATCGTAATGATTGCCGCTCCGGTAAAAAGTTTTCTGCAGGAACAAATCGACAGGTTGTTTTATGGCGAGCGCTACGACATGCGCAATAGCTTGCTCGATTTTGGCCGCACACTTTCAGCAACAACCGCGCTGGATCCCTTGCTGGATTCGCTTGTCAGCCGTCTTCAGCAGGTGATGAATGTCGGTCGCGTTGCGATTTTCATCGAGGACAAGAATGCACCGGCTAGTTATCGCGTCGCCCGGGCTGCGGGACTTTCCGCAGAGATGATCGTGCCGCCTGACTTTCGCGAGATGATCCGAATTCGCTCAGCCGAAACCGGAGTCGTGAGAACCGACGATCTCGACCTAATTCCCGAAACGACCGGGTTTGTGCGGCGCGCGCTTCACTACTATGTTCCCTGCGTCGTGCGCGGTCGAATGGTGGCTGTTATTGGCCTGGGTCGTTCAGCGGACGGCGCTCTACTGTCTTCGGAAGACGTTCAAATACTACTGACGGTATCCGGTTATGTGGCGGTTGCAATCGAAAACAGTCTGCTGTATCAGGAGCAACAGGAGCGCGCAGCAGAGCTTAAACTGCTCAAAGAATTTAACGAGTCGATCATCGAGTCGATCAATGTCGGACTCCTCGCGGTCGATCTGGACGGCCGCGTCACTCGCCTCAATTCAGCACTCGAAGAAATACTCGATCTCAGTCGCGCCGAAGCGATGGGCAAACGCGTCGAGGATCTCTTTTCAGAGGATTTCACTGATACGCTTCGCCAGGTGCTTGGCAACGATCGGTGGCGTCTGCGAGAGATTCGTAATATCTACAAGATACATACAGCCACTTTCGCCGGTCGCACACTCGTTCTAAACATTTCCATCGCACCCTTGCAGGATTCCCAGGAACAAACCGGCGCGCTGGTAGTGCTCGAAGATGTAACTTCGCGGGTTCACCTTGAAGAACAGCTGCAGCAACGCGAGAAGCTGTCTTCGATTGGTTTGTTAGCTGCCGGCGTGGCCCACGAAGTGAACACCCCCCTTACCGGCGTCTCGTCGTACACGCAAATGCTTCTGGGAATGTTGTCGGAAACAGATCCAAAGCATGCGCTTTTGCTCAAGGTACGTCGCCAGGCTGAGAGGGCTACGAACATCGTTAACAATTTGCTTAACTTTTCACGTACCGGCAACGCTACCGAGTTTTCGGAAATAGACATTAGTCGCGTACTTGATGACACGCTGCAACTACTTGAGCCACAGTTGCGCGGTAACCAAATTGAGATCGTTCGCGATTACAATGGTGATTCGCCGCTGGTCTTTGGTAATAGCGGCCAACTCCAGCAAGTGTTTACAAATCTCCTGCTGAATGCCCGCGATTCGATTTCTGCCGGAGGTTCCATCAAAATCTCCACCATTCCATCTGACGACGACTCGCTTACTGTTGAGGTGGCCGACACCGGCATTGGAATCGCTCCCGAAAACGTTGCCAAGATTTATGATCCGTTCTACACAACTAAAGGAGTTGGGCGCGGCACAGGACTCGGCCTCGCCGTTTCCTACGGCATTGTTCAAGAGCATTCCGGCCATATCAGCGTTGAAAGTACGCCGGGGCTGGGAACAACATTTCGCATTACTTTGCCGACGGTGAGTACTCGAGTGCGTTTGCAGGCAGTCGCCGACTAAGATAAAGGGAATAATTCACTGCGCAAGAGCATTGCGGCGTCTCGCCTTGCTCTTGCCTTTTTTTTTGTCATGATCTCCCCTAAACTGATTGGCTTTCAAAAATGAGGACAGCACCATTGGCAGTAAAACCGGAAAGACGAGTAGCTAAAAAGGGCTCCGTACTCATCGTCGACGATGAAGAGATAATGCGCGAGGTCCTCGAGACGCTTCTCTCTTCGGAAGGCTATCGCGTGGACCTGGCCAAGACTGGCGAAGAGGGTCTCGAGTCATACGGACATCGCGCCTACGACGTAGTGCTTCTCGACGTTTCAATGCCGGGCATCGGTGGCCTCCGGGCCCTGGAAGAATTTTTGAAGATGGATTCCGATGCCGTCATC
>JALYTI010000406.1 GCA_030854375.1 Acidobacteriota bacterium
GCGGAACATCTTTTATCGCCACCAACCTTGCGGCCGCGACAGCAGCTCGAACAGTGCTGGTTGATCTAAATCTTCAGGCGGGTGATCTGCCTCTGTTCCTGGGTGTCGACCCAAAATACTCGTTTGCTGACATGGCGGAGAATCGCACGAGACTCGATGATGCTTTGATCAAGAGCTTCACCACTCCTTATTCTGCCCGCCTTTCACTGCTGGCCGCTCCAAAAGAGGCTGACTCGGCTGATGAGATCGAACCGGAACACGTCTTTGAAGTACTCCAGCGCCTTCGCGAGTCCTACGACTATGTTGTGCTCGATCCGCAACACACGTTCGATTCGATAACGCTGGCTGCACTCGATCAGTCAGACGAAATCGTGCTCATCCTGACACTGGACATACCCGCCATTCGCAGTACTCAACGTGCGCTCGAGATCTTCGACAGACTTGGCTACCCGCGTAAGAAGATTCGCATTGTCGTCAATCGCTGGAGTAAGCAGATTGATCTGGATTTGCGACAAGTCGAAAAGTTTCTTGGGGAGCCCGTCATAGGCTTTGTCCCCAGCGACTATCAAACGGCCGTGACCTCCATAAATCTTGGCCGCCCGCTTGTCCAGTCAGAACCAAACTCCAAAATCGCCCTGGAGATAAGACGGATCGCGAGGACAATCGCGACCAGTGTGGTTTCGACAGAAGAGGAAGCAAAGCCACGACGGGCGCTCTGGAATTCCTTCTTCAAGCGCGAGTCAGCACAGAATCAGTTTGAGCTTCAAACTTCATTGGAAAAGATCTAACAAATTAGGGAAACAATATGGCACTGCGAGAAAGATTGATCAGAGAAACGGCGGGAGGTCCTCCCAATGGGAATGGGGCCGGCCAGGATAGCAATGGCCAGAGCTCGTTCCAGGAAATGAAGTCACGCCTCCATCGGACGCTGATCAATCGAATGGATCTCACCAAACTTGCGACTTTAACGCCCGAGCAAGTCCATGCTGAAGTATCCCGGCTGGCCGAGAGCGTTCTGGCGCAGGACGCGATGCCATTGTCTCTATCGGAACGTGAGCGTCTGGTCAACGACGTGCAGCATGAGCTCTTTGGCCTCGGACCTCTGGAGCCCTTGCTTGCAGACAACACTATTTCCGACATTCTCGTTAACACGTATAGCACCATCTATGTTGAACGCCGCGGCAAACTTGAGACAACCAATGTCGCTTTCAAAGATGACGAGCATCTAATGCGCGTCATCGAGCGAATAGTTTCGTCCGTGGGCCGCCGCATTGACGAATCGTCACCGATGGTCGATGCGCGCTTGCGTGATGGGTCGCGTGTCAACGCAATCATTCCTCCACTTGCCATTGATGGGCCCGTGCTTTCCATCCGTCGCTTCGGCACAGAACCTCTTCGCATGGACTCGCTGATAGAGAATAAGGCACTGACCAGGGATATCGCGGACATGTTGGAGATGTGCGTGAATGCGCGACTAAACGTCCTGATTTCCGGAGGCACCGGAGCAGGTAAGACTACTTTACTTAACGCGCTATCTGCTTACATTCCGGAAAACGAACGCATCGTCACGATTGAAGATTCAGCCGAATTGCAGCTGCAGCAGCCGCACGTTGTTCGGCTCGAAACTAGACCACCGAATATCGAAGGACGCGGTGAAGTAACTCAGCGAGACCTTGTGCGCAATGCGCTTCGTATGCGGCCCGATCGCATTGTGATTGGTGAGGTCCGCGGCGGTGAAGCGATTGACATGCTGCAGGCAATGAACACCGGCCATGATGGAAGTTTGACAACAGTTCACGCGAACACCCCACGCGATGCGCTGGCCCGATTGGAGACGATGATTCAAATGACAGGCATGCGGCTCTCTGACCGTGCGATGCGCCAACAGGTTGCTGCAGCCATCAATCTTGTCGTGCAAGTGGCGCGGCTTTCAGATGGTACCAGGCGGGTTACTGCCATTTCTGAAATCACCGGCATGGAAGGCGAAACTATAACGATGCAGGAGATCTTCCAGTTTGAGCGTACGGGGATGGATTCGAACGGCCAGGTCATTGGCCGCTTCCGTCCCACCGGAATCCGCCCACGTTTCGCTGAACGACTCAAGGCGTGCGGTCTCCAACTGCCGCGTGTTTTCTTCGAAGAGGCCTAAATCATATGCTGATCTCCTTCTTAGTATTTCTGTTTGGTTTGTTCCTGGTGCTTGGCGGCTATTTGCTGGCCACGCACGGCTCCGACGCGAAACGGGCTCGCCTCCAGGAACGTCTTTCTGAAGCTTTGCTTCACTCCGCACGTACAGAGGACGTTGAAGTGCTTCTCGCACGCAATGAGTTGATGAGTGAGATTCCCTGGTTGAATCGCTTGCTTATTCGGGTGCAGGCTGCGCTGCAACTAAAACGCATGCTGGACCAGGCCGACCTGCACATTACCCCATCGCGACTGGTGATGTTTTCTTTTATGGCAGGGATCCTGGCAGCGATGGCTGCCTCGGTTATCAGCGTGTCAATCCTGCTGATGATAGTGTGCGGCGTGTTTGGAGCCGCCTTGCCTTTCGCCCACGTCTGGTGGAAACGGAAAAAGCGCCTCGATCATTTTCTTGAGCACCTCCCCGACGCACTCGATTTGATGAGTCGCGCACTCAGCGCCGGCCACGCCTTTTCCGAGGCCATGCACATGATGTCTACCGAGATGCCGGAACCAATAGCTACTGAGTTTCGCAAGACTTACGAAGAACAAAACCTTGGCCTTTCGCTCAAGCTGGCTTTGGAAAACTTAACTCAGAGGATTCCACTTCTCGATCTTCGTATGTGCGTCACCGCAGTTTTGATCCAGCGCGAAACCGGCGGCAATCTTGCGGAAATCCTGGAAAAGGTCGCTTACACAGTTCGCGAGCGTTTCCGAATCATGGGCGACTTGAAAACTTTAACCACAAGCTCCCGAATGTCAGCATGGCTGCTTTGCGGCTTACCGATATTCGTCACCATCGTTATCACAGCGATGAACCCTGATTACATGGCAATTCTCTGGAAGGACCAACGGGGTCATTACCTGATCGCGACTGCTCTATTTCTGCAAGCCACCGGGATGTTAATCGTAAGAAAGATTTTGAGGATAAAGATTTGATTTAGGACGGTCTTAGGACTTTGGTCTTAGGTCTTTGATTTGCCGAGTAAGAAGGGATCAAAGCTTCCACAAACAGACGAGACCAAAGACCGAAGACCAAAGACCAAAGAGCTAATACGATGCTTATAGTAATCACCATTTCAACTTTCATTTGTATCTCGCTGGGAATGATGGGAGTTTACTGGCTTCTTTACCGGCCGCAGAGCGCTGCAACCGAACGCCTGCGAAGGCTTGGTGAGAGAACCGCAAGCCCGGCTAATCT
>JALYTI010000407.1 GCA_030854375.1 Acidobacteriota bacterium
ACTTGCGCGGGACACTGGTAGGCCTGCGGCGTCAACTACTTTTCTTTCTGGGAATGGAAGCAGAGACCTGTTGTTGTCCCGCCAATCAACCTTTGAAGAGATGCACGCCGGCGCCTGCTAATTGTGCACCGGCGGAGGAGTTACCGTGTAGATGGCAACCTCCCCCGTTAATACTCGAGCACTTTCAACTGCGTCGCTGGCTTTTTCTCGGTAATGGCAGATTGGGCGATCAGGCTGTGCTATGGGGCAATCGCATTGTTGGCCGCAGCCAGTTGGATGAATCCGCTCAGGTGGGTCAAACGCAGTTGCTTACGACCCAGGATCCGTTTCGCGATCCGTTTCATTATTACGCACACAAGTTTTCAGCGTTTGTTCCGGCCTGCTACTCACAATCGGATTCACTGCGGAAAGGTTTGGAGAACCTGTTGAACGCCGAGAGTCCAGGTCACACGCAGTTTCAACTGATTTTTGTAGAACCGCGCTTTCGCATCGGCTTTCAATCCATGATTGGACTCGATTCCGTTGTAGGACGTTATCCGATATCCGGCGTGACGCTGAATCAGACGTCGTTGGGCCGGGCTTCGATTTTGAGCCAACCGCCTGAGAAGAGCGGCGCGCCATTCTTCGAACTAGGTAATCAATCACGCGTCGGGACAACGACGAAGTTGGAATAGTCAGCAAAAGGAGAGTGCCAGGCATGTCACACACAAAATCCTCCACGGCAGAGATGGTCTGCCCGGCATGTGACATCGGGCCGTTCACCCGGAATCACTACTTCACCGGAAAGCTTTTGGTTGAACGTGATTTCACGGACGAGCAGCGCTACTACGTAGAAAAACTACGCCATCATCACCAGCGCTTGCATGGTTGGGGAGTCGTGTGCGGCCTCAAGGTCAAACAGCACGATAGTGTGGCCTGCCAGGATCGTTTCGTTTGTGTAGATCCCGGAACCGCGATTGATTGTTGTGGGCACGAGCTAATCGTGCGAGAAACGACCTGTCTAGACATCAGCCAAACAGAAGCAATAAAGAAGCTGAGCAAGGATAACGATACCGCGGCGCATACGTTGCAAATCAGCATCTGCTACCGTGAGTGTCCCACCGAAGAAATCCCGGTGCTCTATGACGAATGTGGTTGCGATGACACTCAGTGTGCGCCGAATCGCATACTTGAGTCTTACGACCTGGCCGTCGAGGTTGATCCACCCAAAGCCCCAGATACACTTTTCACACCGCGGTTTGAATGGGAAAACACGATCAACCTGGCGCATTCGTTTCGCGTTGCCTTACACGAAGGCAGTGGAAGACTCTACGTGATGACGACCGATGGCCCAGGAGCGATCTATCAGGTAGGCACAGGCAATCACACGGTCTTGACCACAACCGCTCTGCCCGCAAAGGGAATTGCGCTCGCAGTTTCAAACGACGGGACGCGCCTCTACGTTGTAGCCGAGGCTGCTACAAATCCGGCAACCAGCAAGCGGCAACTACTCGTATTTGACACTGCTAACCTATCCGCCGCCACTGCTTTAGTCAGGACGCTGGACATCGATGACAGCATCGGCAGCAATGTTTACCTGGCTGTGGCTCCTCAACCGGACAGTCGACTGTTTGTGCTGCTGGCTAAACCGGGCATTGTGCGGATGTTTTCTGCCGGCATCAACACTTCAGCAGGAAGCCCGTCGCCCACGAATACGGCGGCACTTGGCGCGAACCTGACCAGCCTCGTCATCAGCAGTGATGGAACGCGCGCGTATGTGGCTGATGCAACGAATAAGATCCTGGTCATCAAGGTCGCGGGTGCAACACTCGATTCCACCATCAATGTTCTGCCTGCCAATACAATCATTTCCTCCTTAGCCGTTGTGCGCGGCGCGGGTGAAATGCTGGCAGTTGCCGATAGCTTCAATAAGCAGTTGCACCTGGTGGGCCTCAGTCCGCTTAAGCTAATTGGAAGCAGCACGACTCTGGCCCATGAACCGTTCGCTTTGGCTGTTTCCTCCGGCGGTCGATGGGTTTACATCCTGGAGAAAGATGCTGCACGGAACTACGTGCAAGCCGTGAGCGCGCAACGGATTCAGTTGGCCCCGCCAGGACAACTCGTAAACGCTGAAGCAGAATTTGAGACGGGTCCCGGAAGCCAGCAACTTGTAATCACTGACTCCGGTGAGCATCTCTACATACCGTTCACAGGCGACCTTGCAGTAACTACAGATGGCGGTGTGGCGATCCTTGAAATAGATGAGATGGCGTGCGACGAGATTTTGTGGCGGCATCTGGAAGGTTGTCCGCACTGTGATCAGCCAAACTGCGTCGTGATCGCTACGATTGAGAACTACCATCTTGGTGACCGCCTGTTGGACCAGACGGATCCACCTGCTGATCCGGTTGCTGATGACACAGCCAACAATGCCCGCATCAACAATCGGAAAGGCCGGAAGCTGCTGCCCAGCACGCAGGTACTTGCGGAGTTAATGGAGTGCCTGCTCGAGCATCCGACCGCAGGTGGGGGAACACAAGGCCCGGTTGGGTTGCAAGGGCCAAAGGGTGATCCGGGTCTGGACGCTGTCGATCTTCAGATGGTGAACTGCGGTACGGCCGCATCAGGCAACATAGTCACCGACGTTAACACCGGCTCGCGTACTCTCGAATTGACGATACCCAGCGGCTGTGAGGCCGACCTCACTCACATTTGCGCAATCAATTGGACTCATGGTGGCACATTGACTGACGGGAGCTTGCTTATCGCTTTCGACGCACCGGTGCAGGCTCAGGACCTGCATCGTCAAAGTGTGATTGTTCTAGGTTCGCGAACTGATGGTCGCACCAGGCTCAGATGTTGGTGTGAAGTCACTGGTCTGATCGAAGTTGGCAGTTTCGATCCGGCCTGCGACACCGCGAATTTCACACCTCAAGAGGCGATGGAGGTTAACGGGATGCGGTTCACGCCGGACAATTTTCCCGAGGGTGAATATCGTGTCGTCGTGAAAGGTGATTTGATCCGCGACGCTAAAGGGAAGGCGCTCGACGCAGATCACTTACCCGACTGGTTGCCGAACCGGCCAACCGGCAATGGTATCGCAGGCGGCACCTTTGAAAGCTGGTTCACTTTTAAAAGTGAACCCGACGAGTAGGTGTCTTGCGTTCATCTGCATTGTCTGTAGAAGGATTCGCCGCATCTGGCGAAAGTGGATTCGTTCACTGAGATGAAATCCGGAGACTGTGCATGTGGGCGACTTGAGTTGAGGCAAGGCAAGAAAATGGTCCGGAAGCCGCGGACATTACCGTTGAATCGGCGGGAGGAGTGAAATGTCATCCATTATTTCTCGACCACCAATGTCTTATGCCAAAAAGGGCGAATGCGATCCTTGCCCTTGTCCGT
>JALYTI010000408.1 GCA_030854375.1 Acidobacteriota bacterium
CCTTAAATGCACCTGCGCTTGACAGTTTAAACGTCGACCATTATAGTTTCCGGTTTCGGACTTACAGTCTGAAGTCACAATGCAACGTCCTGTGGGTTCTGTCGGTGTGGAGGCGTTGCCCCGGCTGGCAATTAATGTAGCCGGTTTTGACAATTATTGTGGCGTAGTTGTCTGCGTCGCGGTGGGTATCTGTTTTTAGGATATCTATTCTTCGCTCCAGCGCAGACACGCGTGAAAGGCCACGGGCCTTCTCGTCTTAGAATGCGACGCCACAGAAAAGTCGGCTTAAGGGAAGCCACAATCCGCGCCCGCCCCAGGTGGTGAAGTCAGAACATCCCTAACAGAAATTATTAACAGGGCAGCCGCCTGCGCTGACTGCCGGACGAGGCGGGATCTCTCGCGAGACATCCCGCGTGTTTGAGCACACGTTCCGGAAAGAGGCAGGTAACGCCCTTTTGCGCGCTGAAGGCAGCTGGCCCGCGTTTAGCTAAAAGGAAATATACGTGCCGACGATTAATCAGCTTGTTCGCAAAGGTCGGGAAGCAGTCAAGTATAAGACGGCTAGCCCCGCACTCCAGAGTTCGCCGCAGAAGCGAGGCGTTTGCACGCGCGTTTATACGCAAACACCGAAAAAGCCAAACTCCGCATTGCGCAAGGTAGCGCGAGTTCGCCTGACCAACGGTATTGAGGTAACTACCTACATTCCGGGAGTTGGTCACAATCTGCAGGAACACTCGATTGTGTTGATTCGCGGCGGGCGAGTTAAGGACTTACCGGGCGTGCGGTATCACGTAATTCGCGGAACCCTCGATTCGGTAGGCGTTGCCGATCGTAAACAGGGACGCTCGAAGTATGGCGCCAAGCGGCCGAAGGCGGCGGGAAAATAATTTGATTAACTGATATGCCAAGAAGAAGAGTTGCAGAAAGACGAGAAGTCCTTCCGGATCCGATTTACACCAGCCCCCTGGTGACGAAGTTTATCAACGGCGTCATGTGGGGCGGCAAAAAGTCGGTGGCTGAGATCATCTTTTACGGCGCGATGAAGCAGATCGGCGAGAAAACCGGTGAAGAACCGCTCAAAGTTTTTAAGCGTGCCATTGATAACGTGAAGCCAACCGTTGAAGTTAAGTCGCGGCGTGTTGGCGGTTCTACTTATCAAGTACCTATTGAGGTACATCAGGAAAGGCGCGGCGCGCTGGCCATTCGCTGGATTGTTTCGTATGCACGCGGGCGCGGCGAAAAGAGTATGACTGACCGGCTGGCAGGCGAGATTCTTGACGCGGCCAACAACCGTGGTAATTCCGTGAAGAAGAAGGAAGACACGCATCGCATGGCTGACGCTAATAAGGCCTTTGCGCATTACAAGTTCTAGTAAAAACGCTTAGGGCTTTGGTCTTTGTCAAAGACCTAAGACCGAAAACCAAAGACCGGATTTTGAGGATGGCTAAGCAGGATCTAAATCTAACACGGAATATTGGCATCATGGCTCACATTGATGCCGGTAAGACCACCACCACGGAACGTGTCCTTTATTACACGGGCATCACGCACAAGATCGGCGAGGTGCACGAGGGCACGGCAACGATGGACTGGATGGAACAGGAGCAAGAGCGCGGTATAACGATTACCAGCGCGGCGACCACGTGTTACTGGGAACGGAATGGCGTCGATCATCGCATTAATATTATTGACACGCCCGGCCACGTTGACTTCACGATGGAGGTTGAGCGCTCTTTACGCGTGCTCGACGGCGCTGTGGCTGTGTTCGATGGTGTAGCAGGTGTCGAGCCGCAATCAGAAACTGTTTGGCGGCAGGCTGATAAATACGGCGTTCCGCGAATTTGCTTTATCAATAAACTCGATCGCGCCGGCGCATCGTTTGATCGGTCGTTCGAATCTATTATTACCCGCCTCGGCGCCAATCCCATAGCAATTCAAATCCCTATCGGTCTCGAGAGCGAATTCAAGGGCGTCATCGATCTCATAGCGATGAAGGCATTGGTCTGGAACGACGAGAGCAAAGGGTCGGAATACGAAGCATCGGATATTCCGGATGATCTGAAAGAGGCGTCTGCGGCCGCTCGCGAAAAACTCATCGAGGCGGTTTCGAGTGTCGATGACGGCCTGATGCACAAGTACGTCGATGGCGAAGAGATCACGGAAGACGAGATTCGGAAGGCGCTGCGTAAGGGCGCTCTCGAGTTGAAACTCGTGCCGGTTGTTACGGGTTCAGCTTTCAAGAACAAGGGCGTACAGACACTACTCGACGCTGTTGTCGATTACCTCCCTTCGCCACTCGATGTTCCTCCGGTTGAAGGAATTAATCCCAAAACCGGAGAAATAGAACTTCGTCCGCCGGAGGCTAGTGCGCCTTTTTCGGGTCTTGTTTTCAAGATCATGTCTGATAAGCACCTGGGTCAATTGTCTTTCGTTCGCATTTACAGCGGTACGACCAAGGCAGGTTCCTATGCTTACAATCCGACTAAGGACTCCCGAGAACGCGTGGGCCGTTTGATGCGCATGCACGCAAACAAGCGCGAAGATATCGAGGACGCCAGCGCGGGCGAGATCATTGCCATTGGTGGCATGAAGCAGGTCACCACCGGCGACACGGTGTGTGATGAGAATAAGCCGATCATCCTGGAGAGGATGGAGTTTCCGGCGCCCGTGATCCGTGTTGCGGTGGAACCGAAAACGCGACAGGACCAGGACAAGCTGGGCCTGGCTTTGAACCGTCTGGCTCAGGAAGATCCGTCTTTCAATGTTTCAACCGACCAGGAGACCGGCCAGACAATAATCGCCGGCATGGGCGAGCTGCACCTGGAGATCATCGTCGATCGAATGAAGCGCGAGTTTGGTGTCGAAGCAAATGTGGGCAAGCCACAGGTTGCATATCGAGAGACAATCACTCAACCAGCACCTGGTAAAGAGATTTATAAGAAGCAGACTGGCGGCCGCGGGCAGTTTGGCCACGTCGAGATAGAGATCGAGCCGGCACGCGGCGAAGGCTTTGTATTCGAGAACAAGATTACCGGCGGTGCCATTCCCAAGGAGTACATCAAGCCTGTCGAGCAGGGAATTAAGGACGCAATGGAGCGTGGTTTCCTGGCGGGCTATGAACTGGTAGACATCAAGGTGCGTCTGGTCTTCGGTAACTACCATGAGGTTGACTCCGACGAACGTTCATTTCATATCGCAGGCTCATTGGCATTCCAGGATGCTGTGCGAAAAGCCAAGCCAGTATTGCTGGAGCCGATCATGCGCATCGAGGTAGTCACGCCAGACGAATATATGGGCGCAGTTAATGGCGATCTGAGACGCCGGCGCGGACAAATCGAAAAGACGGAACCGCGGCCCGGGGGTGCGCAGGTAATC
>JALYTI010000409.1 GCA_030854375.1 Acidobacteriota bacterium
CCATGGAAGTAAATCTGACCGCGAAGCCTATCTCGAATGCTGTATCAACAACTTCGGCCCAAAAGTAAATCGGGTCCTGCTCCGGCAATTGGATTTCCAGGCGAATCAATTCTTTCGGCTCGACTTTACCTCCGGTTAGTACAAAACAGCCCCTGTTACTCAGGTCTGTAACACTAGCTTCCTGCTGAGTGAAGACGCCTTCCCAGCGCGCCGGAAGATTAACTTTGACTCGAGGGTTACGCCGACGTTCATTTGCCATAGTAGATTGGAGAAGTTCGAGCGAGCCACTGAATTAGGACCAACGTTCATTCTTTCGCAAAGGGACAGCCACCTTCGCCATGTTTGACATCCAGGTAGGTACGGGCCTCCCAGAGCTCGGGGAAAAACTTCTTATCGAGCGTGGTCCGCAAATAACCCACACCTTCCGAGCCTCCAGTGCCGCGCTTCGTCCCCACCATGCGTTCCACCATCTTGATGTGGTGTGAGCGCCACAACGAAAAGTATTCATCATGCTCCAACAATGCTTCGGCAAGTTGAAACTCTTCGAAGCGCTCTTCGAAATGAGTGAGAATCTCCAATACTGCATGAGCGCGTTTCGCGTAATTCTTTGTGAGCACGTCCTGATCCATAGACTCTTCGTTGGCGGGTGCTTCCAGGCCGCGCCTGCGCAAGGCTGCAAAGAACGCATCACCCAATGATGGCGATTCAAAACGTCTTCTCAAACGCTGATAGGCAAAGTCATCATTCCGAAATTCATTCAACAGGCTTTGATGTTTTTGTCCTGACACAAACTCAATCTCACGAAATTGCATCGATTGAAAGCCACTGGCTGGATTGAGTTGATCCCGAAATCCGAGAAAGTTGATAGGCGTCATGGTTTCCAGAATGTGAATTTGGGTAATCAGCAGTTTTTCAATTTCAACTACGCGCCGCAGGGCGCGCGCAGCAGCCGCAAGGCGGTCCTCGTTCATCAGGACGATCGTCGCATCGAGTTCGTGGAGAATCTGTTTGAACCAGAGCTCGTATGCCTGATGAATCGTAATAAAAAGAAGCTCATCGTGATGTTGCGGATCAGACAGGCAGTCTTGCAAGCCAATTAAGTCTGCCACGCGCAAGTATTTGTTATATGAAAGTGGGGCGGCGGTACCGTAATCGTTACTCATTGATCTTTGTTCTTTGGAGTTTGATTTTGGATCTGTGAATTACTCATGATCGGCAGCGAACAAAGATCAAAGTTCCAGGATCAAAGTTCGGCTTTTTTCAGAATGCGGCCCCGGCCACCTCGTGTTCCGCATAGGCGTGCGTGTCTCGGATCTCTTTCATTTCATCAATGACGAGCTCCAGCTCTTCGTCCTTCGTGTAAAAATGCGGAGAGATACGCACGCCTGCGCCGGGACGATAATCGACGATGAACTCGCGACGAATCAGTTCCTTTGTAATGGGTCCAGCATCTTCGTGGCCAACTGTGATCGTGCCTCCTCGATCAGCGGAGTTCTTCGGACTCGTCACTCTGAATCCTGCTTCTTCCGCGAGCTCAATCAAACGAGTCGTTTGCCTTACACTCTTTTCGCGAATCTTCTCGACGCCGATTTCATTGATGATTCGATACCCTGACTGAGCGGCATAAAGAGCCGGTATCGCCGGCGACCCATGGAGAAAGCGCGCTACGTTCGGCGCGTAACGAAGTTCGGTATCGAAGGCAAACGGTTGTTCGTGCGCCATCCAGCCGGTAGTTTTTGGTTGCAGCTGTTGCTGAAGATCCGGACGCACATAAAGATACCCGGCGCCTGGACCGCCGCAAAGCCACTTCACCGATCCGCCCGTAGCGAAATCCACATTCAGGTCTTTGACACTGAAGGGAACCGTGCCGGCGGATTGATAGGAATCCAAGACTACCATGGCGCCAACCTCATGAGCGCGGTCGGTTATCGCCCTGGCATTTTGCAGAAAGCCACTCTTGAAGAGTACGTGCGAGAACGGTACCAGTAATGTCTCTTCGTCGATAGCCTCGAGAAAACGTTCGAGGGGCACTGTTATGCCGTCGTCTGACGCGACAGTGTGGATTCTTAGTTTGTCATTGCGAGCGTGAGCCTCATAGACGTACATCACCGAAGGAAAGTTGAGTTCCGAATAGACGATCTTGTTTCTCCGAGGGGTAGGTTCAAAGCAGGAAAGAATGAGCGACTGGCAAATCGAGACGTTTTGATGCATAACGACGGTGCCAGGCTCGGCGCCGATGATACTCGCCACCTGGTTGCCGGTAGTAACCGGCATGTCCCACCAGCCTTCTGCCCACGCACGGACGCCGCGCGTAGCCCAGGTTTCAGCATACTCGTGGAGCCGTTGATAGGTTTCCTTTGGCATGGCGCCAAGGCTATGTGAGATCAAGTAGACGGTTTTGTCTAATATCGGAAACTCACTACGCCATTTGAGTAACTCGTCGGTCAACAGCTTCTCCTTCATGCATCTGATGTGCTTATTAATTTACCACAATGGTCGGATGAGCCTCATCTCCTCAGCATTACTCAGTACATCTGCATGGTCAAATCCGTGCAAAGCTCAAGAAAATGTTGCTCGAGGCTCAAGATTCGATTAGTAACTAAATCAGAACCGCGAGCGGTGGCGACCGGCCCGAGGCTCAACATTCGATGAGCGCTTAAGCAGGATCGATAGCGATGGCGAGATCGTCGAGCACTAAGCCCGGATTGAGCAGCGCGCTGCAACTACCCGTATGGCCGGTCGCGGTTCTGATTTAGTGACTAATCGCGAGTGGTGAGTATGGAGTGCTGTTACTACCGTTCCCATTAAGCAGGCCTAAACGATCAGGAACACTATTGCGGCTTTGCCGCCGTGCAGTGTGGAAAGGCTTCGCCTTTCCGCCTCGCCTCCAGGATTTCGAGGCTACGCCTCCTTTCTACCGGACCCACGCGCCTCGCTAAGAGATAAGAACAGTTACGGAAGCCAAGCCTTCCCCCGCTGTACGGGCAACGGCAACTGTTGAGTACACTGCTTGTCGTTGATCCTACGTGCTAAAGTTAGTCCATCAAATGTGGAAATTTAAGAATCCAATTCGTCACACAATTCCCGAAACGCGCTGGCCCAGCGCCGACGAGGCGGCGCAGTCTCTTCTTTTCCAACCAATCAAAATCGGATCTATGGAAAGTAACAGTCGTACCTGGGTACCGGCGATGGTTCCGTGGCGAGCTACGGAAGATGGCTTTGTCACGCAGGAAAACCTCGATTGGTATCGGCGTTTTGCGGAAGGACGACCCGGAGTTCTGGTGGTCGAAGCGACCGGCGTTCGCGACATTCCCAGTGGTCCATTGCTGCGGATAGGGCACGATCGTTTCATACC
>JALYTI010000410.1 GCA_030854375.1 Acidobacteriota bacterium
CGAGAAAGGATCAGCTTTTTCGCACTTATACCCAGCGCCATGGCCTCAGCTTTCACGAAATCACGGCGCTCAATGAAGACACGGACGGTAATCTCTGGCTGGGCACTAACGTTACCGGGGCGATGAAATTCGAGCGCAATGGGTTTATGACGTACGACGAGCAAGATGGCTTGGGGTCGGTTAACGCCATCTTCCCTGATCGCGGAGGTGGAATTTGTTTTAGGGCCTTCGTTTTGTCAGCAACCCGCGCGAGTAGATCGAGCAAGACAAAACTCTATCTTCCCACTGAACATGATTACCAACAGCAATTGGGACGATACGATGGCAGCAGCTTTAAATGGTTTATGCCTGAGGTTCTGAAAAAATCAGGTTGGGTGTTTGAGCAAGTCACTCTGCAAGCGAGCGACGGCGAATGGTGGATCGGGACGGGAGCGGGACTCTATCGCTTTCCGGGCATTGATGATTTTACGCAAATCCAGTTCAGGTCACCCATCAAGCTCTACACCACAGCCGATGGCCTGGCCTCTTTGCAAGTATTTCGCGTGTTCGAAGATTCGCGAGGAGCTATCTGGGTGTCTACTATCGGATCTCCGAATGGGCTTGCGCGCTGGCAACGCTCGAGCGGAGCTATGGAAGATCTGGCGACTAGTCCGGGCTTGCCGTTACCAAAGGACGATCTGGCGCGCTCGTTCGCCGAAGATCGCTCCGGAAATGTCTGGATTGGTTTTACCGGCGGGGTCGCGCGTTATCGTGCAAGTGGCTTCACCTTTTTCACTACGAACGAGGGATTGCCGCCCGGCGGAATCGTAAACATTTATTTGGATCACGCCGGCCGGTTGTGGCTTGCGTCATCTCGCAGCGGCCTGATTCGTGTTGACGATCCTGCGGCCGAGCGACCGGTCTTCAGGAACTACACGACCGCGCAGGGACTCTCGAGCAATGGTACTGGAATCATCACCGAAGATTCGCAGGGTCGCATATACGTTGGAACGGGGCGAGGGCTGGATCAAATCGATCCCACCTCGGGCCACATCAAACAGTTTACAACGGCTGACGGTCTGGCGACTGGGGCATTGAATGCCGCGTTCCGCGACAGCAACGGCATGCTGTGGTTCGCCACGCAGAAAGGTCTGTCGCGCTTCCTGCCTGAGTCTGAGGCGTCCGCAACTGCGCCGCCGATTCTGATCAACGGCTTGCGCGTTTCCGGCTCGCAGCAACACGTTTCGGCGCTGGGTGAAAAGGAAATCCTGTTGCCCGATTTTTCCGCGAATCAAAATCAATTGCAGATTGATTTTGTTGGTCTGAGCTTCGCACCGGGCGAGGTACTGCGCTACCAATACAAACTCGAAGGTACCGATGCGGATTGGAGTGTCCCGACCGATCAGCGCACTGTTAACTATGCGAACCTGGCACGCGGCCAATACCGATTTATGGTCCGCGCGGTGACTTATAATGGCGCAGTCAGTTCCGCGCCGGCGGTAGTCAACTTCACCGTCTTGCCGCACATTTGGCAACGCTGGTGGTTCCTGGCGCTTACAATAATGGCGTGCGCGGGTGCCGTCTACGCACTCTACCGCTATCGCGTCTCGCGCCTGCTGGAACTCGAACGCATCCGCACACGCATCGCAAGCGATTTGCACGACGACATCGGATCAAACCTGTCGCTCATCGCCGGCTTGAGCGAGTTGCTGGGTCAGCAAGCGAAATCATCGAACTCGCAAATAGCAGAACGGCTAGCACTGATCGCCACCGTTTCACGCCGATCAGTGGACGCGATGAGCGACATCGTCTGGGCCGTAAACCCACGGCGAGACAATCTTCGCGATCTCACCCAGAGGATGCGACGATTTGCGAGCGACAGCTTCACTGCCCGCAACATTCAATTTCGCTTCCACGCGCCCGACCTCAAACAAAACGTGACTGTTGGCGCTGAAGTGCGACGAGAAGTCTTTCTCATTTTTAAAGAAGCAGTCAACAACATAGTGAGACATTCCGGATGTGAAAAAGCCGAAATCGTTTTTGACATTGAGCATGGCACAATGATGCTGAAGATTAGTGATAATGGTTGCGGCGCAGTTGATCTCCCGCCTGACTCTGGCCAGGGCATCGATAACATGCGTCGGCGTGCAGAGAAAGTTGGCGGGCATCTGGAAATGAGATCAGCGGCGCAAGCGGGCACGACCGTAATCTTGAGCGTCCCCCTGGGCCGGCGGGATTAGGATCGCTGTGAATAGTCATAGTGACGCGTCGAGCTCTTCCGGGATAGATTTGTCACCGCCAGTCACTATCATGAGGAGAAGCTAGTGCCAACAAAGGCCAAAGCTCCGCATCTGCCTTCCTCAACGCAGTCTGACGCCGTTGGGGTCGCCATCGTCGAAGATCACCGGGAATTCCGAGAATATCTGGTTGCCCTGATCAATGGCTCGGATGGTTTGAAATGCACCGACAAGTTCCGGTCGGTCGAAGAAGCGCTGGCTAGAATCGATGCGGCTGTTCCTGATGTGGTGCTGATGGACATAGGGTTGCCGGGCATGAGCGGCATCGAGGGTATACGCTTGTTGAAGGAGCGATACCCGGAGATGTTGCTATTGACGCTGACCGTTTACGATGACGATGAGCGAATTTTCGACGCTTTATGCGCCGGGGCTTCGGGGTATCTTCTAAAAAAGACACAGCCGGCGCGGCTGGTCGAAAGTGTGAAAGAGGCTGCGCAGGGCGGCGCGCCGATGTCGCCCGAGGTGGCCCGCCGCGTGATGCAATTGTTTCGCCAGATTCGCCCGCCGGATCGAGCGGACTATAATTTGACTCCACACGAATTGCGCATTCTCAGGCTCTTGGTCGACGGTCACAACTATAAGACCGCGGCAGCTAAGCTGAATGTCGCACCCACCACGATCAATTTTCATCTGCAAAATATCTACCAGAAGCTGCAGGTCCATTCCAAGACACAAGCCGTAGCCAAGGCCCTCCGCAACCGACTCATCTGAAGAGCGAGCAAATCTTCTCGGGATTGCGGCTATGCCGCCTGATGTGCGGTAAGGGTCCGCCTTACCTCACAGCACTATGAAGATTCACGGTGACACTCCTGTCACGCTCGGATTAACTATCGCGCATCCCTCTTCCAAAAGTATCCAAAGAAGAAGAGACAACTGATCGATAGGAGGACATTATGTTGAGTCACCAGAAAGATATTTTGAGCGCCAGACCGCTAACTGTTTTGTGGCGATCGCAGGCGAGACTCTCACAGACTGATAAGCCACAGCAGAGTGGTTTCACACTCATTGAGCTGATCGTGTTAATCGCGATTATCGGAGTTCTCATTGCGTTGCTACTGCCTGCGGTGCAAAAAG
>JALYTI010000049.1 GCA_030854375.1 Acidobacteriota bacterium
TAGTCGAGGAGCGCAGCGATCGTGCGGGCAAGCTCATAAATCTCAACCACTTTTTCAGTTCTTTCCAAAGGTGGGCGATTTATGCCACCCGTAATTTGTATGCGCACGCGTTCGTCGTAGGGCTTGGCATCTCGCAGTGTCGCTTCCACTATTTTGGCCTCGGCCGCCGTGGAAAAGCGTACGTCTATCTCGGCAGTGGCGTCCGCGGCGACAACATTTGATCGGGTCCCACCGTGGACCACACCTACATTGACCGTTATGCCGCTTCCGGAAAGATTCAATGCATGGAGATGGTCAATTTGTTTTGCCAGTTCCAGAATCGCGCTGGCTCCCTTCTCCGGATCAAGGCCTGCATGCGCGGCTCGGCCTTCGACGTGCATCGTGAAAATCCCTGTGCCCTTACGCCCTGTCTTAACTCGGCCGCCTGGGGCGGGGGGCTCGAGGATCAGGGCGCTCTTAACACTTTCCTTTTCGGCGATGCTTCTAAGCACCAGCCAGCCTGAACTGCTCCCCACCTCTTCGTCACACGTCAATGCCAGAATGACTCCGTAATTCGGAACGATATGAAAGTCGCTGCACGCGTGCAGCACGGCAACTGCAAGCGCGCAGTTGGCTTTCATGTCAAATATTCCAGGCCCATAGATCCGATTTCCTTCCGGTCGCCACGGACGTTCGGTAATGGAACCCCGTAAATGAACGGTGTCTGTGTGACCCACAAGAATAATGTTTCCTGCGGCGGCTTTCTCCTGGAATGCTCGAATCACAAGGTGCTGGCCAAAGTCCGGAACATCAACGCGATCGATCGAATTCACGCAACCAGCAGACTCCGCCGCCTTCGCCAGCAATTCCACAACAGCCCGGCTACCGGCCTGATCGCCAGAGGGCGACTCCGACTCCACTAACGCGCGCGCCAACGAAACGATCTGAGGTTGCCGCTCGAGAAAACGGTCTTGAAGTTCTTTTGCGAGAGCCGCTGAGATCATGGGTGGCATGTAAGAATGACTCTTTGTGTTAAGCGCCAAGGGCGCGGAATGTAAAAGCCTGGACGAGGCTGTGTGAAAAGGCTTTGTGAAAACTCGAATCTTGTTGTTGACCAAAGTCGGCGGGGGTAAACCACCCTTCCCAACTTGCGAAATTACTAGTGTTGACTCACTTTGTTCTAAGCTTGAACGGCTGTCAATTCGCGAAAGCAAGATCCAGCTCGAGAAACTCGCAGGTTGGGAAGGGTGGTTTACCCCCGCCGACTTTGGTCAACAACAAGATTCGAGTTTTCGTCTGATGTCTAATCGACAATTTCTTTCCTAAGCGTCAGCGAGTCTATGAGAGCTTGATTGACTTCAAAACCCAACCCGGGTTTCTCCGAAGCGACAATTGTTCCGCGCGGTGTGACCGTTACAGGTGGCTCGATAATATCTTCCTTCCAATAGCGCGAACTCGCGGACACGTCGCCGGGTAGCGTGAAGCCCGCCAAAGTCGCCATAGCAATATTGTGTGCGCGCCCAATTCCAGATTCGAGCATTCCGCCGCACCAAACAGGCACGTCGTTTTCTCTGCAGACGCGCTCGACACATTTCGCCTGCTGGTGCCCCCCTACACGGCCCAGTTTCAAGTTAATAATCCGGCAAGCGCCCAGTTCAACCGCATGCTTCGCGTCCCGGCTTGAATGTATAGATTCATCGAGACAAATCGGCGTTTCAATCTGCTTCTGCAGTTTGCTGTGATCGAAAATGTCGTCGTAACCAAGTGGTTGTTCGACCATCATGAGATCGTATTGGTCCATCGAGCGGAAAAGTGAAACATCCGCAAGTGTATATGCCGAATTGGCATCGGCCATCAAACGAATCCGCGGAAAACGCCTGCGCACTTCTTCAATGATGTTCAGGTCCCAGCCCGGCTTGATCTTAATCTTAATTCGCTGGTACCCAGCAGCAAGTTCCTTTTCAATTTTTTCCATGAGCACTGCGGGCGTTTCTTGAATACCAATTGAAACCCCGCATGGAATCTCGGGTTGAATACCACCGAGATGTCTCCACAGAGGCAAGCCAGCTCGTTTTGCCTCAAGGTCCCAGCACGCAGTTTCAATTGCGGCCTTCGCCATGCGATGACCGCGCACGCGTTCCATCAAAGTCCAGGTTTCCGCGGCTGTTTCAACACCTCTTCCCACAACCATGGGACCAAGAAAGGTCTTCAGAGTTGTCCACGCAGTTTCAGTCCACTCATCGCAATAGAATGGGCCTTCACCCGCAGTACACTCCCCCCAACCTTCGGCGCCATCTTTATCGACGACGCGCACAAGCACAATGCGCCGTTCGGTAGTACGCCCAAAACTCGTCTCGAAGAAATGAACTAAAGGAAGCCGAATCTCACGCAGTTCAACGGAAGTTATGATCACTCTTGGAATGCCCTGTCCCGAAACGGAATAGAAATATTATTGCATGCCCATTGCACTTAAGACAGTGTTCTTAACTAAAGTTTCCATTTAGTAAAGTAATCAACGCGGAAGCCAGGCTTTGAAAAACAAGAGCGGGGGCATGCCCCCTTCCTGACCCTGAGGTATTCTTAGACGTCTCTCAGGTTAGGAAGGGGCATGCCCCCGCTGCTGCTTCATTAGCTCTCAGCCCCAAAAGTAAAGACGGCCGTGAATGCCGTCTTGTGTAGAATCTCAGCCGTATAGTTCGCTACTCAGTAGAGATGATTTCTTGATTATTAAGCGCCGCGTGCATTGTATGCCAGGCGAGCGTAGCGCATTTTACTCGAACAGGAAATTCTCGCACGCCCGCGAAAACCCTTAGATTACCAAGGCCGCCGGCCCCGTTTTCTTCATCCTTGTCCTCGTCGTTGTCCATATCGCCAGTGACCATCCCGTGGAACTCGGTGAACAGCTGCTCCGCCTGCTGCTTGCTCTTTCCCTTAACCGCCTGCGTCATCATGCTCGCAGCAGCTTTAGAGATAGCGCAGCCGGAACCTTCAAAACTGATTTCTTTTACGGCGTTATTCTCGAGGTTCAGATAAACGGTTAAGTGATCGCCGCAGAGCGGGTTATAACCTTCGGCAGAATGGTTCGCAGTCTCCAATTTGCGAAAATTCCGCGGCTTCTTATTGTGATCGAGAATGACCTGTTGGTAGAGCTCGCTGAGTTCGGACATAGTGAATGGTGAATCGTGACTGGTAAATGGTAAATGGTAGAACCAGGTTCCGCTATTTGCGATCCACCATGTAGCACTTACTTAAGAAAAAATCTCGACAACCTTCTCGATAGTTTGCGCCAGCACATCGACTTCTTCCTTCGTGTTGTAGAAAGCAAACGAAGCACGGGCTGTTGCCGGGATATTAAACCGTTGCATCACCGGTTGGGCGCAGTGATGGCCGGCGCGGACGGCAATCCCCTCTTGATCGAGAATGGTGCCAATGTCATGCGGATGAATGTGATCTATAACGAACGACAACACGCTGGTTTTCTCGCGCGCGGTGCCAACAATACGCACTCCTTCAATTTCTGTTAGCCGCTCTGTAGCATAACGCAACAATTCGTGCTCATGCCTGGCGGCTTTCTTTCGATCCATCGCACTCAAGTAATCAATCGCGGCCCCCAGACCAATTTGGGAGGCAATCGCAGGAGTGCCCGCTTCAAACTTGTTCGGCAAATCGGCATAAGTCGTTTTCTCAAATGTTACGCTTTTGATCATGTCCCCGCCGCCCTGAAAGGGATTCATTTTTTCCAACAGCTCGGCCTTACCATAAATCACCCCGCTGCCGGTCGGTGCAAACATCTTGTGACCTGAAAACGCGTAGAAATCGCAGTCAAGATCCTGAACGTCAATGGGCAAGTGGGGGGCGCCTTGAGCACCATCGATGAGCACAGGCACACCGTATTTATGAGCCTGGTCGATCATCTTCTTTACCGGATTAACTGTACCCAGCGCATTGGATACATGCGTAAAGGCAACGAACTTTGTCTTTTCGTTCAACAGCGCGTCGTATTCGTCGAGCAGTAGTTCCCCAGCGTCATTCATGGGGATCACACGCAGAATCGCGCCCTTCTCTTCGCAAAGCATCTGCCACGGAACGATGTTCGCGTGATGCTCCATAGCAGAAATGATTATTTCATCTCCAGGGTTAACGAACTTACGTCCGTAGCCATGCATTACGAGATTAATGCCTTCTGTAGCGCCGCGCACAAAGATGCATTCCTTTGCCTCGCGCGCATTGATGAAACGCTTCACCTTCTCGCGCGCCCCTTCATAGGCGGTAGTCGCTTTCTGGCTTAGATAATGAACGCCGCGATGGATATTGGAGTGCTCGTCTTCGAGGTAGATGCTGCCACGGTCGATCACAACCTGAGGCACTTGCGATGAGGCCGCGTTGTCTAAATAGACAAGTGGTTTACCGTTTACCAGCTGACGCAGGACAGGAAAATCTTCCCGAATGCGCTGCACATCCCAACCGCCTGGAGAAGCCGCCGGCACGGTGGAGTCGGTGACCAAAAGTCTTTCAGTACTACTCATAATATTCACGCTTCAAGCCGAGCATTGAGACGATTCAAGACTGCCTCGTCAAGCTGCGCCCTGATCGAGTCGATCTTTATCTTTCCAATCACTTCTTCCGCAAATCCATAGGTTAAGAGATTGCGGGCCAGGTCGTGGTGAATTCCTCGGGTCTCGAGATAGAACAATTCGTCTTCGTCAATTTGCCCTACCGCAGCACCATGGGCGCACTTAACATCGTCGGCCAGAATCTCAAGCTGCGGCTTGGTGTCTACACGCGCTTCATTCGACAGCAAAAGATTCTTGTTCGTCTGCATGGCGTCAGTCTTCTGGGCATCGTGACGAACAAAGATTTTGCCGTTGAATACAGCTCGCGACTTGCCATCCAGAATTCCCTTGTAGAGCTGATGACTGGTGCAATGGGGCTTTCTGTGGTCGATAACTGAATGTGTGTCGGCATGTTGGCCGGTAGTCACAATGTATAAACCATCGACCCAACACTCAGCGCCTTCATGATCTAACGTCACGTTAATATCGTGTCTCGAGAGCGCAGCTCCAAACGTAATCGTCGTCGCGTCGTAACTCGCATTGGACCCTAAATCGGCCACCGTCGTGGCAACGTGAAAGGCTGCGACGCTCTCGCGCTGCACCTTATAATGCTCGACGCGGGCGCCATCTTTGAGCACAACCTCAACCACGGCATTCGTGAAATATTGAAAGTCTTGAGTGCTTACATAACTCTCAATCAATGTGGCGCTGCTGTTTTCTTCCGCAACCACCAGCACTCGAGGAAAGCTTGCAACCTGCTCGCCAGTGGAAATGAAAAGGAGATGTATTGGCGCATTGACCGTGACGCCCTTTGGTATGTAAACAAAAGCGCCGTGGGAAACGAACGCGGTGTTAAGAGCAGTGAAGCCATTAGCCACATAGTCGGCGTAACGAGCGAGGTGTTTTCGCGCGACTTCGGCGTACCGCTCATCTGTTATTGCTTGCGAAAGATCGATAGCGACTACCTCCGCCGGGAGTGCCTTTAAAGAGGAGAGATCAATTCGCGGCGTGCCATTAACAAAAACCAGCTGGCTGTGTTCGGCTTCCACGCAACCTAAACCTGCCAACGCTTTCGCTTGAGATTCGCTGCCTGCCGCTTCCGCCAGAATTACCGGGTTAAACGCAGTACGGGCGATCGGCGCAACATTCGTGTATTTCCACTCTTCTTCCTTGACCGAGGGAAAGCCCAACTCCGCAAACCGATCCATCGCGTTCTCACGCAGGTGCGCTAGCCATGATACGCCGGAATCCTGTTTATTCTCCTGCAGAGCGCGGAAGGCTTCCTCGTAGGAGTTCTCTAGTTTTTTGATTTCAGTAACCATTATTTCTAAGTTGCCTGCGCGACCACACTGGAAGATTCTTCGGTGGTCTTAAGCCAATCGTAGCCCTTCTGTTCGAGTTCGAGCGCCAACTCCTTACCACCTTCTTTAGCAATGCGTCCGCCAGCCAACACGTGCACGTAATGCGGCACGATGTAATTGAGCAGGCGCTGATAATGCGTGACAAGGATGACGGCGTTTTCTGAGTTATGAAGTTGGTTAACTCCACCTGCGACGATTCTCAACGCGTCAATATCCAGCCCTGAATCAGTTTCATCAAGCACCGCAAGTTTCGGTTCGAGAACTGCCATCTGTAGAATCTCGTTGCGTTTCTTTTCGCCCCCGGAGAAGCCTTCATTGACAGAACGCGTCATAAAACTCGCGTCCATTTCGACGACCTTGGCGCGTTCCTTGAGTAGGTCCTTAAACTCCAGTGGATCGAGTTCTTCTTCGCCAAGATGTTTGCGTTTTTCGTTGTACGCGAGCCGCAGAAATTGGGCATTGGAAACGCCAGGAACTTCAATCGGATACTGGAATGCCATGAAGATGCCTTCTCGCGCTCTTTCGTCGGGCGCCATTTCAAGAAGGTTTTTCCCCTCGTAGATGACCTCACCCTGAGTGACCTGATATGCCGGATGGCCGGCCAAAACCTTGGCCAGCGTCGACTTGCCGGATCCGTTTGGACCCATAATGGCGTGGATCTCACCTTTCTTCACCGTGAGATTGATCCCCTTCAGGATTTCATTGCCATCGATGCCCGCGTATAAGTTTTTGATCTCCAGCACTTATGATTACTCCTATAAGAAAAGTGACAAGTAAACAGTGACAGGTGACAAGCGGATTGCTTGCTTTTATTCGTCACCTGTAACTTCACCTGTCACCAATTTATCCGACGCTGCCTTCGAGCTTCATTCCTAGAAGACGTTGAGCCTCGACAGCAAACTCCATGGGCAATTGCAGAAAAACGTCTTTGCAGAAACCGTTAATAATCAGAGACACGGCGTCTTCCTGTGAAATGCCACGCTGCTGCAAATAGAACAACTGCTCCTCGCTGATTTTTGAAGTTGATGCCTCATGTTCCACGCTCGAGGTGTTGTTCATCACTTCAATGTAAGGGAACGTATTCGCGCCGCTATTTGAACCAATCAGCATCGAATCACACTGCGTATAATTTCGCGTGTTCTCAGCTTTCGGCATCACCTTCACGAGGCCGCGGTAGCTATTGTTAGATTTGCCGGCTGCAATTCCCTTCGAAATGATCGTCGAGCGAGTGTTCTTGCCCAAATGAATCATCTTCGTGCCGGTGTCAGCTTGCTGCGCGTGATTGGTTAAGGCCACTGAGTAAAACTCACCTATAGAATTGTCGCCTTGCAAGATGCAAGAAGGATACTTCCAGGTTATTGCCGAACCGGTTTCGACCTGCGTCCACGAGATTTTCGAATTGCGACCAGCGCATTTGCCGCGCTTAGTCACGAAATTGTAAATGCCGCCGACGCCCTTTTCATCCCCCGCATACCAGTTTTGCACGGTCGAATATTTAATCTGAGCATCGTCGAGCGCGATTAGCTCAACAACCGCCGCGTGCAACTGATTCTTATCAAACTTGGGCGCCGTGCAGCCTTCGAGATAAGAAACGTATGCGCCTTCCTCGGCAACTATTAACGTCCTCTCAAACTGCCCGGACTCCGAATTATTGATTCTGAAGTAGGTGGAAAGTTCCATCGGGCAGCGCACGCCCTTCGGTATGAAACAGAACGAGCCATCAGAAAACACAGCACTGTTGAGCGCCGCGAAGAAGTTGTCGTTTGTAGGAACAACTGACCCGAGATACTTTTGTACCAGCTCGGGATAGTCCTTAATCGCTTCAGTAAACGAACAGAAAATAACTCCGTGCTTCTTAAGTTTTTCTTTGTAAGTTGTCGCGACTGAAACTGAATCGAACACCGCATCAACCGCGACGCCGGCGAGTTGTTTCTGTTCGGTCAACGGAATGCCGAGCTTCTCAAAGGTGCGCAGCAGTTCCGGATCTACTTCGTCGAGACTGGCTTTGGTCGTCCTCTGCTTCGGCGCGCTGTAATAAATGACGTCCTGATAGTTGATTTCCGGGTATGAAATGTTTGGCCAATGCTTCGGCTCAGTCATCGTCAGCCAGTGGCGATAAGCCTTCAGCCGGAATTCCAACATCCAGTCAGGCTCATTCTTGATTTTGACGATCAGCCGAATAGTGTCTTCCGACAAACCGCGCGGAATAACATCAGACTCGATGTCCGTGACGAATCCGTACTTGTATTCTTGTTTACCTAATAATTCTACTGTGCTCATCTGTTATCAAACCCACCTGTCCAAACCATACATTCTCGAAGATCAATCAAACCCGTACCTGACCTGAATCCATTTTGTGCTTTGTTCCCTGTATCTTGTGAAGCAGTGCATCAACGTTCGCTTCGGTGCCTAACAATTGGGACAGCGTAATCTCAGACAGCGCATTGTCGACAATCTGGTGAAGCTCCACGATCACAGGTCGAATGCCGCAATCACCGGTATGAACGCAAGAGTCCAGGACGCCCGCATAACTTTTGCAGTGGCCTTCAACGCGTTGGTCATCCAATACACTTATGACCTCATTCAAGTGAATGTCAGACGCCGGCCGCGCCAGTCGATAGCCACCCTTGGTTCCGCGCTGTGATTGCACAAGTCCCGCCTTATTCAGAATCCACATAAGCTTGCCGGCATTGGCTACGGAAATCCCTTCCAAGCGCGCGATCTGAGCAAGGTTCAACGACTCGCCGTGCGAATCGGCGCGGGCGAGCTGCAACAGGCACCGGAGTCCATATTCTTCTTGTGCCGATATCTTCATAGGAATCTTCAGCGTACGAAACGCAGTTTACCTAATCTTTACTTTTAAGTCAACATTGCTAAGCTGCTGAAATCAGGAGGATAATCCTATCCCGGCTATCAAATTGTGTGGTGAGTTAGTCGGGTTATTACTTCCGATTCACCCGGTTCCGGAGCCACGCTTTAAGTCTGGGTTCTCTAACGTATTCGGCTATGCCGGCTGATGTGCGGAAAGGCTCTGCCTTTCCGCAGGCTGGGAAAGTGAGAGGCTACGCCTCGAACAACGGATCGGAGGCACAGCCCCGGAATAAAAATAGTGCGCTCCGGGAAGGCATAGCCATTCCGCACATCAGGCGGCCGAGCCGCGCGGCACTCGTGAGATCACAATCGGCAGACAAAGCACCATGAATTCCACCGCGCAACAGCGACAGTGCTACTGAGACTACGACGGCAAACTGCACCACTACCTGCCGGCCCCGAATTGGCGACTATTTTGGTTCTCCTGAGCTGCCCAGGCTTTTGCTAACTTGATCGCGAAAAACACGCGCGCTTCTTTTTATTGCGGTCTCGTCCAGTGTCAATAATCGCCGATCGCGCATCACAATCCTGCCGTTGATAATTACCGTTTGCA
>JALYTI010000411.1 GCA_030854375.1 Acidobacteriota bacterium
CGTACGCGCCGGAGCGATGATCGCTTTTGGCCAGCCGGTAAACACAATCTACGATTTCAGCAAAGCCGATCGCATACTTTCGCTCGACGCCGATTTCCTTGCAGCATTACCCGGCACTCTTAAGTACGCGCGGGACTTCGCCGCTCGGCGACGAATTGACGAAGGTAAGAAGGAGATGAGCCGGCTTTACGTGATTGAGACGACGCCGACGACGACGGGCGCCAGCTCGGATCATCGGTGGGTGGTTCGGCCGAGCGAATTTCACGCTTTGACTCGGTTAGTGGCGACGCGGGCGGGCGCCACTACCGGCCTAAGCGAGGGCTCACTCAAATTCGATCCCGAGTTACCAGTTTACCAGGCGTTATCCTGGACAAATGCCTGGGTCGATGCACTCGCTCATGACCTTCGAGATCACAAAGGCGCAAGCATAGTCATCGCCGGGAAAGAGGCGCCGCCCGCGATTCACGCGTTGGCTCATGCGATGAACGATGCATTGGGCAATGTCGGTAAGACCGTTTTCTATACCGAAGCTTTAGAAGCTAATTCTATCGACCAGAGGCAATCGCTACAGGACTTGATTAACGATATCGATGGCAGTCGAGTTGAGATGCTGGTCATCCTCGGCGGCAATCCGGTTTACAACACGCCCGCAGACCTCAAACTCGACAAAGATCGGATGTTCAAGACGAAGTTGCGCGTGCATCTCAGTCAATATCGCGACGAGACTTCGGAGCTTTGTCACTGGCACATTCCGGAAACGCATTATCTTGAAGCGTGGAGTGACACGCGTTCCTACGATGGCACCGTCACAATCGTCCAGCCGCTGATCGAGCCTCTTTATCAGAATAAGAGTGCGCACGAGTTGCTGGCCGTGTTTACGCCGCAGTATGACCGCAAGCCTTACGACATCATTCGTGATTACTGGCAGAGCCAGGGGCAAGGACAGACGGCAGGAGGCAGACGGCAGGAAGCAGGAGCAGGAGCAGAGGCAGGAGCAGGAACCGGAGCTAGTCAATCAACGCCAGTGCCTGCTGCTTCGCCGTCGAGCGACTTTGAAACGTGGTGGCGCAAATGTGTTCATGATGGATTTATTCCCGGCACTGCTTTGCCGCAAAAGAGTGTTTCATTCAATGCGGGCAATCTCAATCAGCCTGGGGCAGTAAACTCCCAGCCCCCAACACTCGACTCCCAGTTCGAAATCGTCTTCCGCACTGACCCGACGATTTACGATGGTCGCTTTGCAAATAACGGGTGGTTGCAGGAATTGCCAAAGCCGCTTTCGAAACTAACATGGGACAACGCCGCACTCGTGAGTCCAAACACGGCAAAGCAGCTCGGCCTGGAAAAAACAATTGGCCGAAAAGGCGGCGACATCTACGTCGATACGCTCAAGATTAGCAACCAGGGACGCACATTCAGCGATCCGGTTCCCACCTGGATCACGCCGGGTCAACCAGACGGCGTCATCACTATCCATCTCGGTTACGGCCGCAGACTCGCCGGCAGAGTTGGGAACGGTCATGGTTTTAATGCCTACGAAATTCGCACGTCTGATTCGCCGTGGTCCGCTAGCGCAGTCCAGGTGGAGAAAGCGGGCGTCCAGCATTTGCTGGCGGCGACGCAACTTCACTTCTCGATGGAAGGACGCGACATACTTCGCACCGAAACACTGGACGACTACGTTCACGGCAAGCACGAAGCCGGAGAAACTGAAGCTCCGCCGCCCGACGAAACGCTCTACCATCCGGAACTTTACAACTATCAAGATCAGGGAAACGGTTTGAACTACGCCTGGGGCATGGCGATCGATTTGAACAACTGCGTCGGTTGCAACGCTTGCACCATCGCGTGCCAGTCGGAAAACAACATTCCTATCGTCGGAAAAGAGCAGGTTGTTCGCAGCCGCGAGATGCACTGGATTCGTGTTGACACTTACTTCAAAGGCGCAGACGCAAACAATCCTGAAGGCACAAACTTCATGCCGGTACCCTGCATGCATTGCGAGAATGCGCCGTGCGAGCCGGTCTGCCCCGTCCATGCGACCGTGCACAGTGCTGAAGGTTTGAACGACATGGTTTACAACCGGTGCGTCGGGACGCGCTACTGTTCCAACAACTGCCCTTACAAAGTTCGAAGATTCAATTTCCTTTTGTATCAGGATTGGGAGACGCCGACATACCAGTTGATGCGCAATCCTGACGTGACCGTGCGCAGCCGGGGAGTGATGGAGAAATGTACTTACTGCGTTCAGCGCATCCAGGGAGCCAAGATTCAGTCGGAGATCGAGGGACGAAAAGTACGAGACGGGGAAATCGTCACCGCATGCCAGGCGGTATGTCCGACAGAGGCGATAGTGTTTGGCGATATCAATGATCCAAACAGTCGTGTCTCGAAATTGAAAGCGGAGCAGAGAAACTATTCTTTGCTGGCGGAGTTGAATACGCGACCGCGCACGACTTATTTGTCAGCGTTGCGTAATCCAAACCCGGAGATTAAGTAGGACAGGCATTCCTGCCTGTCGTCGCGTGGCTGATTAGCTAAAATGCCTGACGAACCACATAGCGAAGGTCCGATTCATACGACAGCGCCGGTCATCGACCCGAAGCTAACGTTTGGCTCCGTGACCGATAAAATCAGCTCGATCGTTTTGACGAGGAAGACGCCGCTCGGCTGGTTTATCGGCTTCGCAATTTCGTTTGTCCTTTTCCAACTTCTTCTGCTCACCATTACAAACCTCGTCTTTAGCGGCGTCGGCATTTTCGGAACTAACCAACCAGTCGGTTGGGCCATGCCCATCATTAACTTTGTCTGGTGGATCGGTATCGGCCACGCCGGCACCTTGATCTCAGCAATTCTGCTGCTGCTCAGGCAGCAGTGGCGCACCTCGATTAATCGCTTTGCGGAAGCGATGACGCTCTTTGCCGTGGCGTCTGCCGGAATCTATCCAGTTTTCCACCTTGGTAGACCATGGCTGGCTTACTGGTTATTTCCTTACCCGAACACGATGGGTATCTGGCCGCAATTTCGCAGTCCCTTAATGTGGGACGTGTTTGCTGTTTCAACTTATGCGACGGTGTCAGCGATGTTTTGGTTTGTCGGTCTCATTCCCGACTTCGCAACTCTGCGAGACCGCGCGCGCAGCAAGCCCTTTCAAATTGTTTACGGGATGCTGGCAATGGGTTGGCGCGGATCAGCGCGTCACTGGCATCGCTACGAAATGGCGTATTTGTTACTGGCGGGACTGGCCACGCCCCTGGTGCTTTCAGTTCACACAATCGTCAGTTTCGATTTCGCGATTGGCATTATTCCAGGTTGGCACGCAACCATATTTCCGCC
>JALYTI010000412.1 GCA_030854375.1 Acidobacteriota bacterium
TTCGGATTACGATCGCGAGAAGTTGCAGGAGCGGCTAGCTAAACTTGCGGGCGGTGTGGCGGTGGTAAAAGTGGGCGCGGCCACCGAAACGGCGATGAAGGAGATTAAGACGCGCGTCGAAGACGCGCTCAACGCTACCAAAGCCGCAGCTCAGGAAGGCACGGTCGTAGGCGGCGGCGTGGCGCTACTACGCGCGGCGCATGTCCTGGATAAACTCCCCACCGACGACCCGGACGTTCAAACCGGAATCAGAATTGTGAGACGCGCGTTGGAAGAGCCGCTGCGGCGAATTGCTGAAAACGCGGGACTCGATGGTGCAGTGATCGTCGGTAAAGTGGAGGAATTGAAAGGCAACAAGGGATTCAATGCGGCAACGGGCGAATATGAAGACCTGGTTGCGGCGGGGATAATCGATCCTACGAAGGTCGTTCGAACCGCGCTACAAAATGCCTCGTCAATAGCCGGGCTCTTGCTTACTACGGATGTTGCTGTAACAGATGCGCCGGAACCGAAGAAAGCAGGCCCACCGCCGCCTGGGGGCGAGGATTACGACTACTAACGCGCCGCTCTAACCCGAGGGCAGGATTTTGGCTCGTTTATTGATAATTCAGTGGCCGCCAATTTGCAAGAAGCTGCACCGGGAGAATTCTTATTGCATTGAAACGCAACGGCGAATATGCTCAGAACATCTAACCGCAGGATCGGGTTAGATTTTGCTAACGGGCAAGTTAAAAACAAGGGGTTGCTGTCATGAAATCATGCATGACAGCGATAGTTAGAAGGTTAATAAAATGGTTGATTTAGGGTCTTACAAAGATAAGTTTGGCGAAACCGGGCAACGCATCCTCGAGCACGCTTTAAGCGAGTCGCGCCAGCGCGATCAGAACTTTGTGGCGGTGGAGCATATTCTACAGGCGCTCATTCATGAGGAGCCCGATATGTTCAACTCGGCCATGCGAGAACTCTCTCTGGATCCGATTATTGTAAAAATCGCCATCGATAAAAGGCTGGATACCAGTCGTCAGCAGCATGTAGGGAAGGGCTTTCGTATCTCCCCGGATACCACCGATTTATTCAAACGTGCGATGGAACGCGCCCGGGCGCAAGGTCGCAAAACCATCGAAGCGACTGACATCTTTTCCGCGCTTACGAACCAGGACAGTCTCTTCGTTGAAGTCCTGAAAAACATGGGTGCGAATCCTGAGGCTGTGGCGGAGAACGTTCAAGCGCAGGTGCAGAAACGCGAGCACGAAGAAGAACAGTATCGAAAGAAATTCGAGCTGCCGCCTTACCTGAAACATTTTGGTGTTTCCCTGAATCGGCTGGCGCGCGCCGACAAGATAGCGCCCACGATTGGCAGAGAAAAAGAGATTCAACAGATTGTTGAGATTCTTTGCCACCGCGAGCGTGCGAACTCTCCGATGCTTGTTGGTGAGCCGGGTGTGGGCAAAACTGCCGTCGTGGAAGGCCTGGCGCGCTTGATCGAGATGGAACCTGAGAAAGTTCCAGCCCGTTTGCGCGGGTCACACGTGGTCCAATTACAAATGGGCGGCATCGTTGCCGGCACGATGTTGCGCGGCATGTTTGAAGAAAGAATTAAGGGCATTATCGACGAGGTAAAAGAGCGCGACAATCTCATCCTGTTTATCGATGAGGCGCACACGATCATGGGCGCCGGCGCGGCGCTCGGTACCTCTTCAGACGCCGCGAATATGTTCAAGTCCGCGTTGGCTCGCGGCGACATGCGAATTATTGGCGCGACCACTCTCACGGAGTATAAGGAGTACATCAGCGAAGATGAGGCGTTGGCCCGACGCTTTCGCCTGGTGAAGGTCGTTGAACCCACGATAAGTGAAACGCGCGAGATACTGTTGGGACTACGACCTCGTCTGGAGAGGAACTACTCGGTAAAGATTTCCGACGACGCCATTAACACTGCCCTGGAAATGGCGCCAAAGTACATACGCAACCTTCACCTGCCGGATAAGGCGATTGGTTGGCTCGACACGGCCGCGGTAAAGGTCGAAATTAACGAGCCGCAAACCATGGTGGTCAAGCCGGAACATGTGATTGAAGTAATTTCGCAGGAATCGCGTATTCCGCGCGACATGATCTTTCGTGATACGAGCGATCGTTTCTCGATGACGGAAGCGATGCTCGCCCAACGAGTGATTGGCCAAAAAGCAGCTATCAAGGCAGTGGCGCAGCGTCTCAGACTCAATAAAGGCCCGCTCAAAGAGTCGCATTACAAACCTGACGGCGTGCTTCTATTTCTCGGCCCCACCGGCGTAGGCAAGACCGAGCTGGCAAAGGCTGTTGCCGAATTCATGTTTGGCGATGAAGAGAAGATGGTGCGCATCGACATGTCTGAGTACAGCGATGGCACGGTCAGTATTGAGAAGCTCATCGGAATGCCGCGAGGGATTGTCGGATCAGAACGCGGCGGGATTTTGACCGAGCAACTGCGCGAGAATCCTTACACAGTTCTATTGTTGGACGAAGTAGAGAAGGCGTCGCCTTATTTGATGAATCTGTTTCTACAGGCCTTCGACGAAGGCTGGCTGACTGATGGCCGCGGCAAGAAAGTTTATCTGTCGGACGCCATTGTGATCATGACTTCCAACCTGGGGTCAGACAGCTTCAAGAAATTTGAGAAGCCCTTGGGCTTTGGCACCAAGACTGCGAGCGATTTTCGTGTCGTTAAGAATGAGGTGATGAAAGCTGCGGAACAGCGTTTCTCGCCGGAGTTTCGAAACCGCATAGACGAAATTATTGTCTTCGCGCCTCTTACGATGGACGAGGTGCGCAAGATCGCTGAAATCTACTTGAACCGGCTTCAACGCCAGATGCAGCGACAGGGAAAAGAGATTAGCGTAACTGATCAAGCGCTTAATTTTTTGACCGAAAAGGGATTCAACACGGCCTACGGAGCGCGCTTCCTGAAGCGACACATTGATGAGAAAGTGAAACTTCCTATAACCGCGTTATGGAAGACTGCCTCGAATTTCGTGGTTGATGTGGAAGATGGCGAAACCGTTGTGAAGCCGGTCGCCGGCACCAACGCCAGTCTGAATTGATTCCGGTGTTTACTTAGTCGTTCACAGGCGGAAAATCTCCTAACTGTGAACGAAGATTAGATTCCTTAAAGGGCTTCAACTATATTAATTGAAGCCCTTTCTTTCTCTATGTAACCTCTGCGGGTTTTGTGTTCGGCGATAAGGTTCCTGCGACGACGACGATGAAGATATTAAAGCGCCTTTCTAACATTATCGCCCTGCTGCTGCTCGTTTGTTGTCTGCCGCTGATTGCCGGCGCACAGACGAATATTCC
>JALYTI010000413.1 GCA_030854375.1 Acidobacteriota bacterium
CGTTAAAAAGCAAAGTACTACGCGGTATAAACTCACCTATTCGATGCTCTTTTGCCTGACTCCAGCGCGGATGGGGAACGTTAGGGTTTACGTTGGAGTAAAAGCCATACTCGTTCGGCGCTTGTTTATTCCATGTCGTCGGAGGCTCCTCAGCAACCAGACGAATTTTTACAATCGACTTGATGCTCTTGAATCCGTACTTCCAAGGCACCACCAAACGAATGGGAGGACCGTCTGGCGGCGGCAGAGTCTCCCCGTAAAGGCCTGTCGCCAGTATTGTCAGGGGATGCATAGCCTCATCGAGACGAAGCCCCTCAACATAGGGCCAATCGAGAACAGCGGTTGTTTGATTCGGCATGCGTTTCGGATCATAGAGTGTCTGGAAAGCAACATATCTAGCCTGGGAAGTAGGTTCCACCTGATCGAGAAGCTTCGACAGAGGAAATCCAATCCAGGGAATGACCATCGACCAGCCTTCAACACAGCGTAAGCGGTAGACACGCTCTTCTTGTGGGAAGCTCAAGAGCCGGTCTAAATCAAAGGTTGTGGGTTTGTTAACAAGGCCTTCAACCGCAACTGTCCACGGTCTGGTGACGAAACCCTGTGACTCAAACGCCACTGATCGCTTCTCAGTAGAAAACTCGTAAAAATTATTGTAGTTAGTGATGTCCTCGAGAGGCGTCAGCTTTTCATTCACGCTAAATCCCTGGCGCGCGCCATCTTCTGTCGCGGATTTTGCAACATTCGCGAGCTTTTCGCCTTTGGGAGTTTCAGCCGGCGGGGGGTTGAGCTTTCGATAAAGAAGCGCGGTTGCGGCGGTCGTGGCCACGAGCCCGGCGCCCCGCATAAACGTACGACGGTTTAGATAAACTCTCTTGTCCGTGATTTCACTGGCCTTGATTTCGTCAGAACCCTTGATGAGCATAATTCAGCAGCCGATTATTGCCATTCCTTCGATGCTTACGAAATCAAGGTGAGTCCCGAACCCGGGAATTTCAACATGGATCCCATCCTTCATTTGCAAACCTTGAGTTAACCGATTCTAACGTAATAGTATCGCCGACCCTAACCTACGCTTTTCAGCTCCGAAGCATTGGAAGGATTGCCCGATTGGACGAACCGTTTGCAGCAGAACCGATAACACAGCGTGATGGCCCCGAGACAAATCAACTGCAATGGAAAAGCAGGTTGATCAGGTGGGCGATTGTTTTGTTCGCCGGTCTCTGCATTTTGATAGTCTCTCCTCCTGCTGGAATTACGTCCCAATCCTGGCATTTATTCGCAATCTTCATTGCCACGATTGTTGGATGCATTGTCAGGCCAGTACCTGGAGGGGCAATGGTGCTGCTGGGAGTTGCAGCATTGGCGTTAACCGGCACTCTGCCTGTAGATCAGGCATTGGGTGGCTATGGCGATCCAATTGTTTGGCTGGTGCTTGCCGCTTTCTTCATGTCCCGAGGAATGATCAAGACCGGTCTGGGCAGACGAATCGCCTTCCTCTTCATCCGGGCGATCGGCAGACATTCACTCGGCCTTGCTTATGCGCTGATCTCAACTGACATGGTGTTGGCCATGGTTATTCCTTCAAACGGCGCGCGGGCGGGGGGAATTATCTTTCCTGTAGCAAAGAGTCTTGCAGAAGCGTACGACTCAAAACCTGGCGAGACTGCCGGTCGTCTCGGCGCGTTCCTGATGACCATCATCTATCAGTGTGACGTGATTGTCTGTGCGATGTTTTTGACAGGCCAGGCTTCCAATGTCTTGATTTCCAAATTTGCTCAACAAGTTACCGGGATTGAATTGACTTACGCCCGATGGGCGGCTGGTGCAATTGTTCCAGGGCTAATCTCTTTAGTGGTAGTGCCACTTGTGCTGTATCGGATCTTTCCTCCGGGAATCAAACATACACCAGCCGCTGCCAAGCTTGCCGATACTGAGCTCAAACGGATGGGAGGAATCAGCCGGGGCGAAAGCCTGATGCTTGTCGTGTTTGCGCTGGTCGCCAGTTTGTGGATGACAAGCGCGCTGCATGGCATCAATTACGCTGCCGTAGCGTTGCTGGGCATCTGCGTACTTTTATTGACCGGCGTTCTAGATTGGGAAGACGTAATTCGCGAACGCGGGGCGTGGGATGTTTTTATCTGGTACGGCGGATTGGTCAGAATGGCAGAAGCACTGGGCGAAACGGGAATCACAAAACGTTTTGCCGAGACTGCCGCCAGTTTTACGGTTGGTTGGAAATGGTGGGCGGCACTCGCAGTACTTTTGCTTGTTTACTTTTATGCCCACTACGGATTCGCAAGCATAACGGCGCACGCAACTGCCATGTATACGCCCTTTCTCGTGGTGATCCTTGCGGCAGGCACTCCTCCTTATCTCGCGGTGCTCTCCCTGGCATACTTTTCCAATCTCGACGCCTCGCTGACGCATTTCGGCACCACTCCCGCTCCCATATATTTCGGGGCGGGATACGTGAAGCAGCGAACCTGGTGGAAGTTGGGACTAATCGTGTCCTTCATAACGATTCCCATTTGGGTGATCTTCGGCTTCTTATGGTGGAAGGTCCTTGGGTGGTGGTAGCTGGCAACCATTTCATGAGGATTAACAAAGGGAACCGCAAAACTGATCAAGTGGAAACGTTGACGCGCGAAATTCTGACGCGTGTACAGACTCTACCGTCGCCCAACACTAGCGCTATCAGGAATGTACGTCGTCAGTTTTCAAAACGCATGGCGAATGCCGAACCGCAACTCGTATTGGAACTTGCCCTCCGTCTAATTGACTTACCCGGTTTTGAGTTTCGCTTTATTGCCTATGAGCTGGTACAGCAACATCGCGCGGCGTTTTCCCATCTTGATGCGCCGGCGATCGAGAAACTGGGAAAGGACATTGATAGTTGGGTGGCAGTAGACTGCTTTGCGTGTTATTTGGCAGGACCGGCTTGGCGCGAGCGGCAAATCAATGACAGTGTTGTGCGCCGTTGGTCGCGTTCCAAAGATCGCTGGTGGCGTAGGGCAGCGTTGGTTGCGACGGTGCCGTTGAATAACAAAACGCGCGGTGGCTCGGGCGACCCTGTGCGCACTCTCGACATTTGTCGTTTGCTGATGGGTGACCGCGACCCGATGGTAGTCAAAGCTATGTCGTGGGCGCTCCGAGAACTGGCGAAACGTAACCCTCATGTAGTCAGGGAATTCTTAAGGAAAGAGCAAGACGAATTAGCTCCGCAAGTAGTGCGCGAAGTAGACAATAAGCTTGCAACCGGACTGAAAAACCCACGGAAAGGCCATAAGCCGGCAACCGTTCAAAACTAGCCAGGACGGTAGATC
>JALYTI010000414.1 GCA_030854375.1 Acidobacteriota bacterium
ATCAACCAGGTATCGAACCACCCCTCCTACGAAAATGGGCGCCGAAGTAGATATCGGCAGATAGACTCCCACCGCGAAGGCCAAAGAAGGAATGCCACTCAACTCAAGCACAATCGCAATCATTACCCCCAGCAGTACCAGTCCCCATGGCAGTTCCCGGCTAAGAATGCCTTTGATGATGTACGACATCAATGTCGCTTTTGGCGCAGTAAATTTCGGAACGGTGGAGCCATCAGCCTGTTTGTCGTAAATGCCATTAATGCCCGGGTCAGCGAGATAAACGGGTGTCCCCTGGTCATTCACGAGATAACGACCTGCCGGTCCGTAGTCGGTGGTTGTCTTGTGAACAATATTGTAGGCAGTTGTGTCTGAACTGGCTTGCCCGCCCTGAAGTCTTTCATGCTTTGGTTGGTTTCCGCTCATCACATAGAGGTCGGGCGTGAAGTGGAAGCCTGCGGGGAATTTGAAATCTTTGCTTGTGGCTACCGGAACGTAAACCGTCCCAGCCTGATTCATGGCCAGCAATATCGGCCCCAGCGCCAGAGCCGACACCAACGCCCCAACCAAAATCGCGATCTGTTGGTACTTCGGCGTCGAGCCGACCAGAAATCCCGTCTTCAGATCCTGCGAAGTAGTGCCTCCGTTTGAAGCGGCGATGCAGACAATACCGCCGATTGAAAGTGCGGTAACGAAATAAGGAGGAGCAGTCCACCCAATGATCAAGAACACCAGACACGTTAACAGCAGCGTGGCTACTGTCATACCGGAGATCGGGTTTGATGAGGAGCCCACCTCACCGGTCAAACGCGAGGAGACCGTCACGAATAGGAACCCAAACGCAACGATTAGCAACGCCCCCAGAATATTCCATTGCAAATTCAGCTGCGGAGCGATCATGATTACCACTAGTAGAACAATAATTCCGCCCAGGACAAATTTCATTGAGATGTCCTGATCCGTACGTGGAGCACTTGCCACCTCGGTTTTGCTGCCGCGCAGGTCTGCAAGTCCGCCCTTCAATCCACCCCAGATAACCGGCAGCGAACGGAAGAGACTTATTATTCCTCCGGCAGCCACTGCGCCCGCCCCAATATAGAGTATGTAACCCTTCTGGATCTGCGTGACAGTCATGTCCTTAATGAGGTGTGTTGTTTCCGGGGCCAGCGGGGTCATCCAACCGCCGCCGAAGTATTTGATCGCTGGAATGAGCATCAGGAAGGAGAGTACGCCACCGGCAAATATGACCGAAGAGATGCGTGGTCCAATGATGTAACCGACGCCAAGTAACGCGGGATTGTTTTCGATCGATATTGAGGCAGCTTCAAACGGTTTGCCAAAAACTTTAGTGGGATACTCCTTCCACGTCTTAAAGATCGATTGCACGCCATAGTAAAGGAAACCAATTCCGAAGCCTGCGATAATGATCTTGCCGCCGGTTTCAGCCTCGTCCTTGAAAGCGGCTTTTTCCCCCGTGTGGGCGGCGGCCCTCGACTCTTCCGAGGCTGCGGCCTTGAGTACCTCGGCGCACGCTGTGCCTTCGGGATACTTCAAGTAGCCATGCTGGGCCACGATCAAGGCGCGGCGTAAGGGAATCATCATCAGAATTCCGAGCAAGCCACCAAGAACGGCCACGAGCATTACTCGCGTAAACTCCAGATCGAAACCGAGAATCAGGATGGCGGGCATCGTCACACCAAGACCGAAGGCAATCGATTCACCGGCTGAACCTGCCGTCTGTACGATGTTGTGCTCCAGGATCGTCGCATCGCGCAGTCCAAACTTCGAAAGTACGCGGAACAATGTGATCGATATCACGGCAACTGGAATCGAGGCGCTTACCGTCAGACCTACCTTCAAAACGAGATAAAGGGACGAAGCACCAAAAACAACGCCCAGCAGTGTTCCCACAATAAGTGGTATCGGAGTCAGCTCGCGCAGCGTCACTTCCGGTGGTATGTAAGGACGAAAGTTCTCGAGGTAGGGATTGTCTGGTTTAAAACCGACTCGGTCCGGGTACTCATTCGCAGGAATGCTTTCAGAAGACATCCGAAGTGACCTCCGATTCAGTTTTGTACAACGGGGAGCGCAGGGGGTAGATCGTCGTTTACTTTACACGGCGAAGCCGCAAGAGAGCAAGCATAGTTTTCTACGAAACCCCTTGAATTGCTGAATGATTGAGACCGTATGGGAGCGAGGACTTGCCTGACCGGGTCCATGCATCGGCAGCAGCGTGGAGTGCCGGCCAGCCTGGATCGTTGCAGGAAGTGGGGGCAATGAAACGTCAGAAGATTTACTGATCCGGTCCAGGATTGACCTCCCAGCAAAAGTCGCTTCAGCCGTGACGGTCTCTTCGATTACACTCCTCGCGTTCTTTCGAAAAAGCCGCAACGAAAAAGGAATCATGCGCGCACGCATAATTGCCATAGTTCTAACCATAGGCGTGGTCCTTCCGCTGGTTTCCACTCAAACGATCGCGCGGCGGGTTTCATTCACGCCCGTCCTTGTTTTTTCTGCCGCACACATTCCTGCGCCTGAAGAAGTTCTCGGCTTCGTGCCGGGCGCCGATCGCAAGCTCGCAAGCTGGAACCAGGTACTCAAATATTTCGAGGAGTTGTCAAAAGCGAGCGACCGCGTAAAGTTTGAGGCGCTTGGCAAATCGACGATGGACAAGCCGTTCGTTATGGCGACCATCAGCGCCCCGGAAAATCTCGCACGTCTGAACGAATACAGAAAGATTCAAGAATTGTTGGCCGACCCGCGCAAACTTGGGGCGCCAGTTGTCCGCGAGCGGCGCGCGCGGGAGTTGATAGCGCGCGGCAAGACCATTGTACTGATTACCTGTGGCATCCACTCAACCGAGGTTGGCTCTTATCTATCAAGCATGCTGATCGCGCACCGGCTTGCATCCTCTAACGATCCCGAAATTCAAAGTATTCTTCGTAACACCATAATTCTGCTGGTACCGTCTCTCAATCCCGATGGTGTAGATATCGTTAAAAATTGGTACGACAAAACGCTTGGAACACCTTATGAAGGAAGCAGTCCTCCTGAGCTCTATCACAAGTATGCGGGTCACGATAACAATCGCGACTGGTATGCCTTCACCCAGGTTGAGACGAAAATTACCGTAGACAAGATTCACAACGTCTGGCATCCGCAAATTGTCCATGACATCCATCAACAGGGTGCGTTCGGGTCGCGTTTGTTTGTGCCGCCTTATATGCCACCGGTCGAGCCCAACGTGCCGAAGCAAATCGTTGAAGGCTATACGGAGCTCGGCAGCTTCATGGCGCGCGAGATGCGGGCGCAGGGTTTCAAAGGTAT
>JALYTI010000415.1 GCA_030854375.1 Acidobacteriota bacterium
AACAGAAGGCAGGGACAGTAACCAGGAGGCAGGAGCAGTAGGCAGGCAGCAGCAAGAAAAGCCAGCGCACTTTCGCCGATTAAAACGCGGGCACGGTAAATGTTGCCGTGGTGATCACCTTATGATTGAAGCTGCCTCCTGCCGTTTGCCCCTGCTACCTACTTCTTAGAAATCGTCTTCATCGTCGTCGTCTAAATCTTCTTCTTCTACGATGTCCAGCTCGACCGGGTCGAGTCCGACCACTTCAAGGTCCGTACCACACTCCTCACACGAAACACTTTCGCCTTTATCCGTGTCTGTATCGACGTGGACATCAGCATCACACTCGGGACAAGTTCCAGTCGGCACTTCTTTACCTCCCGCAGGAATTATTGAGGCAGCGCTAATAGTCGCTATCGGGCGCCGCTACCAGGGTTATGATTGACCAGCGACAATCTAACCGCGCCTGTGAGTTTTTGCAACACTCTTTTCTGAGTATTTTTAGCAAGATAGAATTGAGTTCGTCATAACAAAAGACGCTGGAACGAAGGCTCGCGTGCTCATGACTGCGGGCCAAATTGTAGGGTAACACGGAGCATAGACGAGACCTGTGCAACCCGTTCTGCATTCGAGTTTCAGCAACGGCACGCCGCTTTCCGCTGACTGTGGACTTCCACAGTAATTGAGGCCGTACCAAGCGGCGCAGGCGGCCGTGTTAACATGGGCGTAGACTGTTTAGCGCCGCCTCGTAGAGTTTTCAACCAGGGCCGATAATTCCCCCATGCTCGCGTTCCTAAAACGGCGACAATTTAGTTTCGCGTTACTGCTTTGGTTCAGCCTTATTCTGCTGATTTCTTATTTCTCGCTGGCAGGAAACCGTAAGACTGGGCCTACGCTAAAATTGGAGCGCGAACGAAAGGCCTCCGCAGCCTCTGAGCGCATCCTCGCGCATAACCCAACACATTCCGTTTCGCTGGATTCAGACAACGACGGCATACCTGACGCCGCTGAACTCCAAAGCTTTATGGATCGCCAGAACTTCCGCCAGTGGTTCACAGTGATTGCCGAAGGACAGTTCTACAATTTGAGCGATCAGTGGAACGCGGAGCAAAGGGACTGCGCCGGGCTTGTGCGCTTTGCCTGGCGCGAAGCCCTGCGACGTCACGACCGCATGTGGTTTCAAAAAATGGGACCAGGCTACTCGGCAATCGCGCCTGATATTGCGCGATACAGTCTCGAACAGGGTCCGCTCGGAGAGAAACTCTTTCGCACTAATTTCGGTTCTTATAAAGAAGGGGAGCTCGCTAACAGTACTTTCTCGGAATTTGCCGATGCCCGAACGCTAAAGAGTTTCAATACCAGATTCATTAGCCGCGATCGACATCAAGCCGAAGCGGGCGATCTTCTTTTCTTTTATCAACCCTGGGTTCAGAAGTTTCCGTACCACGTAATGATTTTTCTCGGAAGCTCGAAACTCAGCGGTGAACAATCAGGCGACTGGGTGGTGTACCACACTGGTGCCTCACCAACTGATGAAGGAACTGTGAAGAAGGTTGAGCTTTCGGTTCTCGATCATCATCCCAACAAGCGCTGGCGGCCCGTGGAAAGCAATGCCAATTTCCTCGGGTTTTACCGGTTGAAAATTCTCGACTAGCCCGAAGGAGGCTAAGCCGTGTCTGAAACGAAGTCTCGGTCTTATCGCGTTCTAACCACCGCGCTGATTTATCTGCTAGCGATTGCCGTGGCGCTGACCATTGCCACCCTACGCTCGCGAGCAAAATCAAAACCACCAGCTGAAACGGAACCAGCGGCTGTTGAAATCCCAAGGCGTCCGTCGAATAAGCCCTTTTTTTCGCTATCGACCCATCGCACTTACGGCACAACCGACAACGCGCGACTTTGGGTGGATTACCAGGGTGTGGACCATCTGGACTTCCGCGTTTACCAGGTCAAGGATCCGCGAAAGTTTTTCACCGAACTTAAGAACCCCCACCAGATGGGCGAACAAGAGGAACAGGAAGTCGCCAGCTCGTTGCCGCATCGCAAGTCATTTCTGGAAAGGGTGCGCGCCTTCAAGCGTTGGGCTTATGTGGGAGTCAAAGCTTTTGTGCGAGGGCAGCTTCAGCGTGATTCACGCCAGGCCTTCAACCAAAAATTTCGTGGAGAGGCTGAACCTCTTCGCACGCCGCTTAATGTTTCGGATTACGCCCGCGTGCCTTTGTTAAATCCCGATCTACTCGTTAGTAGTTGGCGCGAACCTCTGCCACCGCTGGAAAACGAATACGACCAGCGCATGATCCCTCTCGGGAAACGGACCCCGGGCGTTTATCTGGTGGAAGCGGTTGAAAACGATCTGCGTGCTTACACGGTCGTTGTAGTCACAGACTTGACGATGATCGATAAGACATCTCGCGACGGCGAGCTTCTTGTTTACACAGTTGACCGGAGAACCGGCGAACCGAGACCAGGCACACAAGTTGAAGTCGTGAAAGAGAAAACCACGATCGCCACTGGCGTCAGTGACAGCCAGGGCATTCTCCGAACAAAGATCGCAGCCAAGAAGTCCACCGCAGGCGATGGGGTCGATGAACCCGATGGGGCGGATGCGGCCGACGAAACTGACTCGGAATCACTTCTGATTCTCGCCCGGCAAAGCAACAACTTCGCAATCTCCGATCTCGGATCTATGTTTTTCGGTGGTTTTGAAGGCGACGAAGAAGGCGAGAATATCAAGGGTTACATCTATTCCGATCGGCCCGTTTATCGACCGTCTCATCAGGTAAATTTCAAGGGAATTATTCGGGCGATGGACACGTCGGGCGCATACAAGCCCGTAACAGACAAGACAGTGAATGTAACGGTAGAAGATCCAAACAGTGCAACGATCTTCAATCAGGAGCTCGCGATATCCCCGCGGGGGACCTTCAATGGCCAACTGGAGCTGTCGGACGAAGCTGCGCTTGGTAGCTATCGTATCGCCGCGCAGGTTAATGGCGGGACGGCCAGCGGCAACTTCGAGGTGGCGGAGTATAAGAAACCGGAATACAAGGTGACCGTCACGCCGCCTGGGAAATTCATACAAGCCGGCCAGAAAGCCAATTTCTCTATCGATGCGCGTTATTTCTTCGGTTCGCCGGTGGCGAATGCCGAAGTTAAATACTACATCTATCGCTCGCGTTACTACGCCTGGGGTTTTGACGAAGATAGCGCAGACGTAACAGGCGAAGAATCAGATGGCGAGGATGAGTATTCGCAGTTTTATGGCGGTGGCGACGATATGGTCCAGGAGAGCGAGGGCACTCTCGACGCGCGCGGGCATATGAATGTGGAGTTTGTGGTCCCT
>JALYTI010000416.1 GCA_030854375.1 Acidobacteriota bacterium
CCCCCGCTCTGAGCGCCGACGGCGCGACTAAGCGGGGGCAAGCCGCCCTTCCTCACCTGCAAATTAAACGGCGTCATTTTGGGTTTTCACACAGCCTCTACCGCAGGTGGTACTGACCTCATGGGACCGTGCCTATCGCAATTCAGCCGGACTGAAAGATTAGGATCTTAACTAAGACGCTGCCTCGGCCCAGCCGGGAACACGAATGCAAGCGACTTGATGGCCTGGTAAAACTTCGCGCAACTCTGGATCAATGCGCGCGCAATCGTCAATAGCGATTGGGCAGCGTGTGCGAAAACGACATCCGGAGGGTGGATTAATTGGTGTTGGCACGTCACCCTGCAAAACGATGCGCTCGCGTTTGTGTTTGGGATCGGGAATGGGAATAGCCGAGAGCAGGGCCTTCGTATATGGATGCAGAGGCACCGCGTAGAGCTCGGCCGCAGTTGCGACCTCCACAATTCGGCCAAGGTACATCACGGCCACGCGAGTCGAGATGTGTTCCACAACTGCCAGCCCGTGCGAGATGAAAAGATACGCAAGGCCAAACTCTTTCTGAAGGTCCTGCAGCAGATTTACTACCTGAGCCTGGACCGAAACGTCGAGCGCCGAGACGGGCTCGTCAGCAACAATTAGTTTCGGGTTAAGCGCGAGCGTGCGTGCCACGCCAATACGCTGCCGCTGACCTCCCGAAAATTCATGACTGTAACGGTTGCGGTAATTCGGATCGAGTCCGACTCTTTCAAGCAGCTCAGCCACACGCTCGCGTCGTTCTCTTTTCGTCCCAACCTTGTGAATGACCAGTGGCTCACCAACAATGTCGCCCACTTTCATTCGGGGATTGAGCGACGCATAGGGATCTTGAAACACTATCTGCATCTCACGCCGCAACTCTCGCATTTCGGTCTTGCCCAGCGAAAGTACGTCCCGGCCGTCAAATACAATTTCTCCGGCCGTCGGTTCTATGAGCCGCAATAAACAACGACCCACCGTAGACTTGCCACAACCTGATTCGCCCACCAGTCCCAATGTTTCGCCGCGAAAGATCTCAAAAGACACTCCATCCACTGCGCGCACAACATCGTCGCTATTTTCAACGGCAAAATGTTTTACCAGCCCGCGCACACTGACGAGTTCGTTCTGTTGCGCTTCCGCTGTCGCAGTTAACGATCCATTTTCCATCTGTTATTTTTCATTCTTATTTGTCATTGGTCCAAAAGCTTCTTCGCAGGTTTAGAAGTTTCTCGCGGCCCCGTTTAGATAGGGCACTTGTGCCCCGCCGCGCGGGCGGACAAGTCCGCTTTCTAAACGAGGCGCGGCTGTTGTAACGCCATTTGTCTTTCTAAACGAGACGCGGCTGTTGTAACGCCATTTGTCTCTTAATCTGTGGAATCTGCGTAATCTGCGGATACATTCGTCTGCTGGTGATCCGCCGTAACAGCGGCCGCTAGATCGAAAAGCACACAGCGCACCTTCGCTCCTTCAAGTATGTAGAGCGGAATTTCTTCCTCCGTGCAACGCGGCATACGATATGAACAACGAGGAGCAAAGTGACAACCGGGTGGAAGCGCTGTTGGGCTGGGCACGGTGCCTTCAATGGTCTCCAGCCTCTCTTTTTTCATCACGTGTTCCGGCGTGAGCTTCGGCACTGAACGCAACAAGCCTTCTGTATAGGGATGCTTGGGCCGGGCAAACAATTCCTCAACCGAAGACTCTTCCACGATGCGTCCCGTGTACATCACCGCGACGCGATCCGCAACTTCTGCGACAACTCCCAGATCATGAGTGATCAGCAGTACCGCCAGCTCGCGATTTTTTCTCAGATCATCCAACAGTTCGAGAATCTGAGCTTGAATTGTGACGTCCAGGGCCGTTGTCGGTTCGTCTGCAATTAAGAGCTTGGGATCGCAGGCGAGTGCCATTGCGATCATCACTCGTTGGCGCATTCCCCCTGACAGCTGATGAGGATAGTCATCGACGCGTCGAGCAGGATCGGGGATTGAGACTTCGCGCATCGCCTCGATAGCGGCGTCGCGCGCGGCTTTGCGCGAAAGCTTCCGATGCAGTCGCAGCGCTTCGGCAATCTGTTCGCCGACCGTGAAAACCGGATTAAGCGAGGTCATCGGATCCTGGAAGATCATCGCAATGTCATCGCCGCGAATCTGTCGCATTTCGGCGTCTGACAGCGTCAGAAGATTCTTGCCGTCGAACGTTATCTCGCCACCAACAATCTTTCCAGGTGGTGCAATCAACCGCATGATTGAAAGCGCAGTTATGGACTTGCCACACCCTGACTCTCCAACTACTCCAAACATCTCACCTGGATCGATATAGAAACTGACGCCATTAACCGCACGCACAAGTCCAGCGCGCGTGGGAAAATGCGTCTGAAGATCTTTCACTTCGAGTAGATGTGGCATTAGTTAAGTAAGGTCAATCGTCAAGTAACCACCAAGTCGTCATCCTTCATACGAGCCTAATAAAACTAGGGCGCGGCTGTAGGCTTACGCGTATGTTGCAGCAGCCAATCGTAAATCTCTTTGTTCTCATAAGCGTCGAGAATGTAATGATCTCTCCCCGGCAAAGGCGTAAGCTTAACATCCGCTCCCAACTTCTTGAGAGCGTCGACAAACTTCTGGGTCCTTTCAAACGGCTCCAGGTCGTCTTTTGTGCCATGGAACACCCACGCAGGAACTTTCGCAATTTGTTTTGCCCAGTCATTATTCAGCGGCGCATCGGACATCGGCACTATGGCAGCAAACTTTTGCGGCTGCCTGTAAGCGAGTAACCACGTGCCGCGGCCGCCCATGCTGTGACCCGTCACATAGATTCGTTCAGGATCCACTGCATACTTTGACGAGACATCATCTACCAGCCGAATCAGCATTTCATCTTCGTCCATCCAGTAGCGGTCACCGGCGCATTGCGGCGAAACGACGATAAAGGGAATCGACAAATCGTGTTCCAAAAGCGCCGCCAAACCATAACGCTTAAGCATTTTAAGGTCGTTCCCGCGCAGGCTCCTACCGTGAAGATAGAGAATTAAGGGCCACCGCTTTTCGCCTTTGCCATATTCGTCGGGAAGATACAAAAGATAATTGGTCTTCTCGAACACTTGCGCTGTTTGGCGGCCTGGGGGATTTGGAACGTCGAGCGGAGCCTGCTTGGAATCCACCGTTACCACGCGAGGTGCATGGCAACCGCAGAATAACAGAGCTGCGATAACGAGAAGAACCTTGATTGACATTGAGGATCCGGGACTCACTCAGTCGGCTACGCGGCCTCACCCGGCTATGCCGTCTGATGTGTGGAAAGTC